>CAJOQS010000305.1 GCA_905236925.1 uncultured Lachnospiraceae bacterium
CCTACAGGAAGATTCGTCATCGGCGGACCTATGGGAGACTCGGGACTTACCGGCCGCAAGATCATCGTTGACACCTACGGCGGTATGGGACGTCACGGCGGTGGTGCTTTCTCGGGAAAGGATCCCACAAAGGTTGACCGTTCGGCATGCTACGCTGCACGCTACGTTGCAAAGAACATCGTTGCGGCAGGCCTTGCCGATAAGTGCCAGATTCAGCTGAGCTACGCCATCGGTGTTGCACAGCCCACATCGATCAATATCGATACTTTCGGAACCGGCAAGCTCAGTGATACCAGACTTCTGGAGATCATCCGCGAAAACTTCGATCTCCGTCCCGCCGGCATCATCAAGATGCTTGACCTTCGCCGTCCTATCTACAAGCAGACGGCTTCATACGGCCACTTTGGAAGAACAGACCTCGATCTTCCCTGGGAGAAGACGGATGTGGCTGACAAACTCAAGAAATACCTGTAATGATTCAGGGTCCGTTGCGTTAATCACAATGGACCTTTTTCTTAACCAAATCTTAATTCTTTCTAAACTTGCTTCTTAATCATGTAGTGATATACTATGTTGGCGGAGGTAGGGAAAATGAAGATTCTTATTACAACAGACTTATATAAACCGCTTATCAACGGAGTTGTGACTTCGGTCATGAACATTAAAAAGGGCCTTGAGGCGAGAGGACATGAGGTCAGGGTACTGACCCTCGCTCAGGGTACCAGATCATATATTCAGGGCGATGTATATTACATTGGCTCCTTCAATACCGGATGGGTATACCCCGGAACCAGGTTCAGGCTTACGATACCGCATGCGATCTATGAGGAGATAATAGACTGGAAGCCCGATATCGTTCACTCACAGTGCGAGTTCTCAACCTACGGCTGCGCCAAAAAGATCGCAAAGGCCTGCAAGTCACCGCTGGTTCACACCTATCACACTGTATACGAGGATTACACGCATTATTTCTGTCCTTCAAAGAAGCTCGGTACCATGCTCGTTGCGGATTTCTCCAGACATGTGCTGAAGTCCGCGGATGCGGTCATCGCTCCTTCGTGCAAGGTCGGAAGGCTGCTGGAGCGCTACGGCGTATCGGCACCCGTATCAATTATTCCTTCTGGTATCGATCTGGTAAGGTATTCGCATAACCCTTCAAGGCGCTGGATAGGAGCGAAGCAGTCGGCTCTCGGGCTCGGAGACGAGGAACTCAGACTGATCTTTGTCGGAAGACTTGCAAAGGAAAAGAATGTTGACGAGCTTCTCGAGCTGTTCGAAAGATGCAGGGATCTGCCGGTTAAGATGGTTATAGTCGGCGACGGTCCCGTCAGGGAAAAGCTTGAGATGCACGCGAAGATGCTCGGTATCACCGACAAGGTCATCTTCACCGGAATGGTCAACCCCGCGGAAGTCGGAGAGTACTATCACATAGGCGATGTTTTTGTAAATGCCTCCACAAGCGAGACACAGGGACTGACCTATGTTGAGGCAATGGCAGCGGGGCTCCCGATGCTATGCAAGAGGGATGAATGCCTTGAGGGAATAGTAAAGGATGGAGTTAACGGTTGGCAGTACGGCGATGATTCGGATTTCAGGGATCACATCATTACACTTCTGGATAATCCGGAGCTGAGAAAGAATATGTCGGTCAATGCCTCACGCGAGGCACAGAGATTTTCAACCGCGGTTTTTGTACTGAATGTTGAGAAGCTTTACATGGAAACCATTGAAAAAAGCAGGATCGCCGCTTAAGGCGGTCCGCTTTTCTTTTTTCTTGTCTTTTGTCCGATAGAGTCATATAATGATTGTGCAGAGGCTTTTGAAATGTAGTTTGGGGAGATTACATTTATGTATCTATCGGATAATGTTGTTCTGTTTGATGATTACAGGGTTAACAGCGTTCTCAAACAAGACGATACTTTTACGACATATTTGGGTACACGGATATCTAACGGTGCCCCTGTCTATATAAGAATGCTCGATCAGAGCAGATATACCCGTTTCGATGTTGACAAGATCTGTTTCAGCAACGAGATTCCCACATTAAAGACTTTTGATCACAAGAATATACTGCGCCTTCTTGCCGCCGGTACCGTATCCAATACCGTGTGTGTTATTTACGAGTCCATGGAGCTTAAGGCCCTGGATAACTATCTCACGGACAGGCAGATACTCGATACACCTGTTGCCGTTGACTTTATCCGTCAGCTTGCCGAGGCTATCAAATACTCACAGGAAAGAGGCATCATACATCGCAATATCAAGCCCGGAACGGTAGGAGTCTGCGAAGACGGCAAGACTCTGAAACTGTTTGATTTTGCACTGTCCTATGTTACCGATTTCAGCGATATTCCGTCCAGCAGGGTTGACTCGGAATTCGGTTTTATGGCACCGGAAGTGGCCGGCCTCCTGAACCGTAAGACCGATTCCCGCTCGGATCTTTATTCGCTCGGTGTTCTGTTTTATCGTTTTGTTTCCGGAACATACCCTTTCCATGCCGGCTCGATCGACAGCATGGTTTATCAGCATGTCGCCGTTGTTCCGCGTGACCCTTCAAAGATCAATCCCTCCGTCCCCGCCGAATTATCGCGCATTATCCTTAAGCTTCTTGCGAAGGACCCTGACCAGCGCTACCAGTCCGCAAGCGATCTGATATTCGATCTCGATATGTTCTCTGCGGCGGAATCGAACGGCAGAAAGATCGGCACGGGCGATGTGATCTCCAATCTCGACAATAACGCCAGGATATTCAGCTGCAAGCATGAGCTTGCGGGACTCCGTCAGTCCTATACTATGGCTTTCGAAGGCAAGGGCTCGTTCTGCCTTGTGACCGGTGCCAAGGGCTGCGGCAAGAGCGACCTTCTTTCTATCCTCGAGAATGAGCTCAAGGCGAGCAATATCACCTATTACAGGGCTCACTATACTGTCCAGACGGTAGGAACCCCCTACTACGGTTTCCACGAAATACTCAAGAAATACATAGACGACTACAACGGAAGCTTCCGCAAGCGCAAGGGTGAGCGCAAGATACGCCTTTCTGCCGACGTGGTGCGCCACTCGGATCTCGTGATCAATATCTTCCCCGAGTCCGCGGATATCTTCTCCGACTATATCAAGGCAGGAGAGACCGGTGAATCTGCAAGGCTTGAGCCTTACAAGGAGTACCAGCGCTCTTTGAGCATCCTTGCGGAGTTCTTCCTTTCACTGACTCCCGGGAATCCCTATGTGCTCATCTTCGATGACATTCATTACATAGATGACGCAAGTATCATGCTCCTGACTGAAATGCTGAACGAAGCCTCCAATCATAAGGTTTTCGTTGTCTGCTCGTGCAGGAACGGTCTTCAGGACGGCAGTTCGCTGCTTTCATCTTTCATTGAAGCTTTCTCACCGGACCATCAGCCTCTGCTGGTCGATATGAAACCCTTTGGAAGAGAGCGTATGCTGGAATATGTCTGTGACCTTCTGCTGGTAAACCCCAACCAGTGTGAGGATCTCCTTGACTATCTTATGGAGATAACCGCGGGCAATCCCTATTTCGCTGCGAATGCAATCAGACAGCTTCTTGAGGACAGCATCATTTCCGTTAATGAGAACGGGCTTAATGTCGATCTGAACAGGCTCCGCGTTACGGCAGGCAAGAACGAGGACATCTTCAAGATCATCAAC
The DNA here is from genome assembly GCA_905236925.1 of uncultured Lachnospiraceae bacterium. Lineage (GTDB taxonomy): Bacteria > Bacillota > Clostridia > Lachnospirales > Lachnospiraceae > RUG11977. The sequence goes on from CAJOQS010000305.1 coordinate 3,670, forward strand.
AGACGTATTGAGCGCCTCCCAGCGAAGGGTCTCGAGGTGCTTAAGCAGGCTGCGGTAATCGGTGATGCCTTTGACATCGGGCTTCTCGGAAAGGTTACGGGATTCTCTGCCAAAGAGCTTGAGAGCCTCATCGAAAAAGCTCTTGAACTGCAGTTCATAAACTGCTCGTCCTCCGAAAACGGCTATGAGTTTGCGCACAGGGACATACACACATCCTTCCTTAAGATGAACAGCGAGGAGGAGATGAAATCCATCCATCTCCGCATCGCAAAAGCCCTTGAGGAGCAGGAGGGGACGGCAGCAAGGGATGTCTACAGGCTGGTATATCACTATACCGAAGCCGGGTCTGACGAGGATGTTTACCGCTATATCCTTGAAGCAGCCGCACTGGCAAAATATTCCTACGCCACCAATGAAGCTCTTGCCTACTACGATCAGGCTCTCCGCCTGATATCGATCTATGGCAGGGAAGGCTCGGAGGACTGGTGCATCGTAATGGATTCACTGGTGGACCTCAATCTTGCCTTGGGCGACTCGATCCATGCGATAGAGCTGGCACAGGAGCTTTTAAAATATATACCCGATCAGCTTACTTCCGCGAAGCTCTATACAAGAGTCGGAACGGCATATTACAGGCTCAGCGAATTCGAAAAGGCTGAGGAGCTGTATATCAAGGCCCTCCGCCGCATGGGAAAACGGTTCTCGAGGAGAACCTCTTCGTCACCGCTGATTAACACGATCAGCTACGGTCTGACGAGGCTGGACAGCTGGAGTATTTCCCATAATCTGCGTGTGTCCGGAAAACGCCGCGACGAGGCTGCGACCCATCTTGTTGCCGCGGTTTACGAAGCCCTTTGCTGGTCCTATGCCTACAGTGATATCAATGCCTTCAAGGGCACCGTACTGAGCATGGTAAGATATGTCACCAGAGAGCTCGGAAATTCCCCGGAATACGGTCTTTCTCTGGCAGGAATGTCGGTTTACTACACTCTTGTAGGAAACGACAAGAAGGCCGACGAATGCCAGATCCTTGCTATGCAGCAGGCCCGCGACGTTAATGACGCATACAGCATCGCCAAGATATGTCTTCTTACAGGTATCGAGCATCAGTGGAGAAGTGATGCCTACAGGAGCATCAAGGCTCTCAAGGAGGCTGCCGAGCGTTTCTCGAACATCGGCGATATGTGGCAGTATAACAACTCCAATGTTTATCTGTGCAGAGCCTATATGCAGAGCGGTGAATATGACACCGCTATCGAGCTTGCTTCGAAATGTGAAAAGACATCCGAGCGCTTAAACGATGACTTCCTGCTGGCACTCTCGTATGCCAACACAATAGCCTGTTACAACGAGAAGGGATCGTACGCGGAAGCGTCATCCTTCGTCGGAAAATGTGAAACTATAGCGGACAGGCTCAATAATGATTATATCTCCGTTGTTTTCTGCTATGAGGCAGGACGCCTCAAGCTCGAAGAGGAGAAGTTTGACGACGCCATAAGCTACTTCGAGCGCGGCCGCGCACTGATGGACGAGAATAAGGTCGTTTCAAGGTATTACATACCCCTTTATTCCTATCTCATCATCGCAATGGTGAAAAAGCTCGATAAGGAGCGCAACGATCTTGCGAGCCCCGAGGTTCTGAATCAGGCCGCTGCTATTGGTAACCTGATGAACAAGCTGGAATCCAAGAATCTCGGACGTCCCGGAAGCAGAGTTATCTTTTCGAGGGCGCAGGCGCTGTACGGTATCCTCACAGGACGCTACAAGATAGCTGAGAAGGCTTATGTAAACGGTAATTCCAATACATCAACAAGCCAGTATCATTACGAGAACGCAATGATACATTATGAATACAGCCAGTACCTGCTCTCAAAGCACCGTATTGTCGAAGCCAGGTTCCATGTGTTCGAGGCGTACATGATATTCTCACATATCGGATCGATGGTCCGTATGAAGGAATGTGAGCACATCATTTCGGAACGCTACAAGGATGCATTCAGCGAGAGCACACTCCTTTCGGGAGTTATGGAGCGCCATAACAAAATGAACTCCGACCGCAGGATCAACACCCTGCTCAGGCTCGGAGCGGTTCTTACCTCGACCCTGAATGATGTCGACCTTCAGCGTCAGCTCCTTCAGGAAGCCGTTGAACTGGTAGGTGCAGAAAGAGGTATCCTGTTCCTTTATCCAGAATCGGGCGAGAAGAAGCTGTATGTCGCTTCCGTATACAACCTCGGAAGTTTCGACAGCAACACCTACGAATGGATGCTCGAAGAGGTAGTCAGAAGCAGAAAGCCCATTGTAATCAATGACCTGCAGTCGGACGAATACAGAAAGCATTACCCTGTAATGGCACGCTACGGCATCAAATCCGTTATGGCGATGCCTATGATCCTCAGAGGCGATCTTTTCGGTATAATCTATCTTGACAGCCGTCTTGTACGCCAGATATTCTCGGAAGAGTATATCGAGGCCATGGATTTCATAGCAAAGCAGGGTGCTTCGCCAATCCAGAACGCACGTCTGTACAAGAGGGCCATAACCGATGGGCTTACGGGTGTATTCGGACGTTCGTATCTTGATAACCAGATCATCGATAAAACGGAAAGGTCTGACACCGAGCTTGCCGCTATCATGATCGATGTGGACAACTTTAAACGCTGCAACGATACTTACGGACATCCCTTCGGCGACAAGGTTCTGAAAAACATCGCGAGCATTATGAAGAGAATCGTCGGCGAACTTGGAATCGTCTGTCGATA
>CAJOQS010000306.1 GCA_905236925.1 uncultured Lachnospiraceae bacterium
CCGCCGCAACGGTCATTGCACAGTTCCTCAGCGCAGGCCTTGCATTTACCAAGCTTACCAGGGTTGACGGCGAACACAGGGTCAGGATATCCGATATACGAATAAATGCGGAAACCCTCGGACAGGAACTGCGTCTGGGTTTTCCCACCGGTATTCAGAATTCCGTCATCGCGATAGCTAATGTTATCGTTCAGTCCAATATCAACGCATTCGGAAGTATAGCCATGGCCGGCTGCGGAAGCTATTTCAAGGTTGAGGGCTTTGTTTTCCTTCCCATCACAAGCTTCTGCGCCGCGCTGACAACCTTTATTAGCCAGAATCTCGGGGGACGGGAATACGAACGCGCCAGAAAAGGTGCACGCTTCGGAATCCTTATGGGCGTCAGCCTCGCCGAGATCATAGGTATAATATTCTTTTTCGCCGCTCCGGTCTTCATCAGCCTGTTTTCGGACGACCCCGAGGTCATTGCCTTCGGTGTTTCCCAGGCTCGCACAGAGGCGCTGTTCTACTGTCTGCTCGCTCTGTCGCACTGCATGGCCGGAATCCTCAGAGGAGCAGGCAAAACAACGGTTCCGATGTTTGTCATGCTGGCCTGCTGGTGTCTGGTCAGGATCACCTATATCACGGTTGCCGTGCGGATATTCCCTGTGATCAGAACTATTTTCATAGCATATCCCCTTACCTGGAGCCTGAGTTCCATTCTGTTCGTGATCTACTATTTCAAAGCGGACTGGGTACATACTTTTGAGAAGAATAAAATTTGACAAGGAGAAAAGACATGAACATCAAGACGATCGACATCAGGAATTCCTCTTCGGCAGAGTACGCCCGCCTCGATATTTATGGCCTCGAAGCGACTGACGAAATGCCTTCAAGCAAGCTTCGGCCCATGGCAGTGATATGCCCGGGCGGAGCCTATGCCTATACTTCGAAGCGTGAGGGCGAGCCCGTTGCAATGAAGGTCCTGTCAGCAGGAATTCATGCCGCTGTGCTCTGGTATTCGACCAAGCCCTATTCCTTCCCGACTTCGATCACCGAGGTTGCCTCAGCCGTGTATTACATCCGCTCTCACGCAGAGGAGCTTCATGTTGACGTAAACCGCATCTATGTGATGGGATTCTCCGCAGGAGGACATCTTGCCGCTTCTTACGGATGCTTCTGGAACTGCAAATTCCTTCGTGACGCGCTGAACCTGACCGATGCGCAGTCCGAAATGCTCAAACCCAACGGCCTTATCCTCGGCTATCCGGTTATCACTTCCGATGAAAAGACCCATGAGGACTCGATCATCAATATCATGGGCGAAGATGACAGTATATTAAAGAGCGATGCCGTAAAGGAGATCGTTGGACGTCTGAATCCTTCTACAGTAGTAGATAACGATTCCTTCCGTGCTGCACTTGCTCTTGAGAAGCAGGTGAGCGAAGATACTCCCGAGACCTTTATCTGGCATACCCGTCCCGACGGATGTGTTCCGGTCGAGAACACGCTTCGCTTCGTAAACGCGCTTCAGGCGCACGATATCAATTACGAGCTTCATGTATACCCTCGCGGCGGACACGGTTTGTCCCTTGCCAACGAGATTACCGATTACGGCGACGGAAGTACCGTCTTCCCCGAGATCCAGAACTGGATAGGTGAAACCTGCAGGTGGATGCAGAAACAGCCGTCCATATGCGGATGACACTGTACGGGGCAAAGAATGCCAGACCGGCAACTGTGGTAGTTACGGCCAACGATATTATAAGTCCGATACCAAGAATCTTGGATATCACATTGATGCGGATATCGAGGTCTGATCCACTCTTCCGAGCATCACAACACCACAATCATATCACAAATACCTTCAATTTGTTAAGTCACCCCTTTATCGCTCCGTCCGAAACTCCCGCCACAAGGAACCTCGAAAGCGCAAAATAAAGTATTACGATCGGAACGGCGATGAATATCGCTCCCGCGGCGAAGCGCGAGAACTCGGTCTCTCCCATGTGTGTAAGTCCGACTGCAACCGTCCAGAGGTCGCGGTTCTTTAAGAGCATATTGGGCAGGATAAAATCGCTCCACGGCCATGCAAAGGACGTAAGCGCGGTATAAACGAGAATAGGCGTTGAAAGGGGCAGCGTGATCCTGGTAAACACAACCGGATTCGAGGCCCCGTCTATTTTTGCCGCCTCATAGATCGAATTGTTTATCGTGTCGAAGTAGCCTTTCTGCACCAGATAACCCATAGGTGCGCCTGCGGAATAGATAAGGACGAGACTGAGCAGTTTATTGATCAGTCCGAAATTCACCATGATCAGGTAGACCGCAGTCATTCCCATGAAACTCGGGAACATGCTGAGTACCAGCGTTGTCTTCATCATAGGCTTCCTCATTCTGAAACGGAAGCGGCTCATGGTATAGGCCGTCAGGATCACCAGCACGGTACCTATAACGCACGACAGGGATGAGACAAACAGCGTGTTCTTAAGCCATGAGGGATAGTCGTACATCGCTGTATCCGTAAACAGTTTCTTGAAGGTCTCGAGGCTGTAGCCCGAAGGGAAGAAGCCCTTGAAATCGTAGATGGAACCCGTACTCGAAAACGATGCGAGGATCAGCCATAAAACAGGGAAAAAGAATACAAATGCCGCTGCGATCAGGATAGCATAAGCGAGAACAGCATCAGCTGCACCTCTTACGGTAATATGCTTTTTCATCTATAGGTGTCCTCCTTCCTGAACGCATCGCTCTTCACATAAGTCATCAGCGAGAATACCGAAGTTATAAGGAAGATGATAAGGCTTATAGCTGCTCCGATCGCATAGTAATTGTTTTCGATCGAAAGGTTGTACAGCCAGTTGATCAGCAGGTCCGTATCGCTCGCGAGGAAGTATCCGTCGATATACATGCCTCCGCGAAGGAAGTAGAAAACGCCGAAATTGTTGAAATTCCCGACAAAACTCGTGATCAGAGTCGGTGTTGTGGAGAATATGACAAAGGGAAGAGTCAGCTTTACAAACTGCTTCCATTTGCCTGCTCCGTCCAGCGACGCCGCTTCGTAAAGCTCGGGATTGATGTTTGAGAGCATCCCCGTAGCAAGCAGCATCGAGGTAGGGATCGATATCCATGCGTTAACACCGAGTCCGATAAGTCTCGCCGTCCATGCCGCATCGATATCGAGGAACCCCACGGCGTTGGCCCCTGCGCGGGTTATATAGTAATTGATCGGTCCTCCGTAGGAGAACATGAACTTGAATCCGAGGAAAGTAATGAATCCCGGAACCGCATATGCGATTATGGGAAAGGCCCTCCAGAAGGTCTTGCCCTTCACACACTTCTTGTTGAGCAGCAGAGCAAGGAACAGACCTCCGAAATAATTTATCGCAGTCGAAAGGACCGCCCAGAGTATGTTCCATCCAAGTATCTTTACAAAGGTCGCCTTCAGTTCCGAAAGCACAAGGATCTTTTTGAAATTGTCAAATCCGATCCAATCGATAAGCTTGGGCGGGACGATATCGCCTCCGTAGTTCGTAAAGGCAATAAGCGTCATGAAGATTATCGGCAGGATATTGAATATCAGTACTCCCGCTACCGGCAGAAAAAGAGCGACAACATAGAACTTTTTGTCCATAAACCGGGACGCTGCAGTCCCCAGGCTGTCCGGAGCGGTTCCCAGTCTGAGCTCTGCAATATTCGTTTTGATATCCCTTATAACAGCGACAAGAAATGCAATAAAGGCCGCAGTGATGATAAAGGCAAGTATTCCCTTTAACATCAGGATGACAGAATCGTCGCCCTCTATGCCGAGCCATGCATCGCCTTCAACTTCTCCGAGAGTAAAAAACCCGCGTATGTCACTAATCCCGGAACGTATCATAAAGACCGCATACGCTATGATCACAGCCGGATATATCAGCAACTTTATTGTTCTGCTGTTTATGAACTTCGCCTTTTCCATACTTGTCCGCTATTCCTTATCACTTTACTGTGCCAGTGTGAATATCGCATCGTATATGCTCTTAGAAGCCTTGTCAAGTGCCTCCTGCATTGCTGCGGCATCGGCATATTTTACTTCTTCACCGTTACGTGCCCTGAATGCGTCCTTGGCCGCATCACTGAGCAAGGTACCCATGGGCGTCCAGATCTGGTCGACTGCCTTTATCGAAGGCATAAGGCTTATCCTGCCTTCATTGAGGCTTGCCCATACTGTATCGCTCACGCCGCCGACCTTTTCGGCCACATCTGACCTGGTAGGTGCGATCCCGAGTATCTCGGCCCTTCGGTTTACCATCTCATAGCTGCTTGCAAAATCCACGAACAGCTTGCAGGCATCAAGATGCTTTGTATAAGCGCTGATGCCGTATCCGTTCACGCCGCCCATAACCTTTATCTCGACGAAATCCGATGCACTCATCTTCGAGGCATCTTTTGAAAGATCGCCGTCCGCAGGAAGGAGCCTGGGC
>CAJOQS010000307.1 GCA_905236925.1 uncultured Lachnospiraceae bacterium
CGTGTATGGTTTCCGATGACTTCGCCGGACTGCTTCAGTGATTCGACGCGGCGCACATCCAGGCGGATGGAAGAATAGAACTTCAGCGCACGTCCGCCGGTGGTGGTCTCCGGATTGCCGAACATAACGCCGACCTTCTCACGGAGCTGGTTGATGAAGATCACTATGCAGTTGGTCCTGCTGACAACACCGGTGAGCTTTCTGAGAGCCTGTGACATGAGACGCGCATGCAGGCCGACATGGGAATCGCCCATCTCGCCTTCTATCTCGGCCTTGGGAACGAGAGCTGCAACAGAGTCGATAACGATGATGTCGACAGCACCGGAACGAACCATGGTCTCGGCGATCTCAAGTGCCTGCTCGCCGTTGTCGGGCTGGGAGATGTAGAGATTGTCGATATCAACTCCGATGTTCTTCGCGTAGACAGGATCGAGCGCATGCTCCGCATCGATGAATCCGGCGATGCCGCTGCGCTTCTGGACCTCGGCAATCATGTGGAGAGCCACTGTTGTTTTACCGCTGGATTCGGGTCCGTAGATCTCGATGATGCGGCCCTTCGGTACTCCTCCGAGTCCGAGAGCTATATCGAGGCTCAGAGAGCCTGTGGGAACAGTCTCGATGTTCATATGTGCGCTCTTGTCGCCGAGCTTCATGACCGATCCCTTGCCGTAGTTCTTCTCGATCTGTGCGATGGCCGATTCCAGAGCCTTCTGTCTGTTCTCGTCGATCGCGCTGTTCTTCTCCTGGTTCCTGTCTTCCTTTTCTCGTGCCATAGATAATTCTCCTCGATTTCCGTATCAGAACTTTTGTTCTGAATTGATGATAATACATATGTTCGAATCTGTCAATGACTTTTTCGAACTTTTGTTTTGTTTTTTATTCCTGTTTCATTATAGCATTCAAATTGCGCGACTGCTATGGTGATTTTGCTGGTTTTTTCAGATTATTTTGTGCATTTTACACAATTACACCTGTCCGTCCTCTTCGGGAGCCTCAGCAGCTGAATCCTCACCGTGCAGATGATCCTCAAACTGCTGGAGCGTCATCAGTATCCTTCTGGGCTTGGTTCCCTCCTCGGGACCGACAACACCTTCCTCCGCCAGCTGATCCATGATCCTTGCAGCCCTGTTGAAGCCTATCTTGTATACTCGCTGCAGCATTCCGATCGATGCCTTCTGCTTCTCGATGATAAAGCGTCCGGCCTGCTCGAAAAACTCGTCGTTCTCGTCATCATCAGCGGGCTGGGCCGATCCGGCAGATGTCTGTCCGCCGCCCTTTGTATCGGCTATCTGATTGTTCTCGATATGAGCGCTGACCTTGTCACTGTACTTGACTTCCTTGCATTTGCTCTTTATGAAGTCGACCACGCCCGCGATCTCCTTATCCGAGACAAAGGCGCCCTGAAGTCTGACAGGCTTCGGATAGCCCTGGGGGTAAAACAGCATATCGCCCTTTCCGAGAAGCTTTTCGGCTCCGGACTGGTCCAGGATAGTTCTTGAGTCAACCAGCGACGATACAGAGAAAGCGATCCTCGAAGGGATATTTGCCTTGATAGTACCTGTTATGACATTGACCGACGGACGCTGGGTCGCCAGTACAACATGTATTCCTGCGGCACGGGCAAGCTGGGTCAGCCTGCATATCGCGTTCTCGACCTCCTTTGAATTGGCGGTCATCATCAGGTCGTTCAGCTCGTCCACGATAATGAGTATCTGCGGAAGCTTGTCCGGACATTCGCCCTCGCCGCCGGCGTTGGTGAATTCCTCTTCGACAAGATTGTTATATGATTTGAGGTTGTTCACATTCCTGTTTGCGAAGCGCTCATAGCGGTCATCCATCTCCGCGATCGCCCAGTTGAGGGCTCCCGTGGCCTTCTTTACATCCGTTACAACGGGCACGAGAAGATGAGGTATTCCGTTATATCCGATAAGCTCGACCCTCTTCGGATCGATCATGACCATCTTGACCTCGGACGGCTTCGCCTTATAGAGGATGCTGAGTATCAGCGCGTTGATGCAGACCGATTTACCCGAGCCGGTCGCTCCCGCGATCAGCATATGAGGCATGCTGCCTATATCGAAGCAGATAGACTTGCCTCCGATATCCTTTCCGACAGCAAAGGTCAGCTTGGATTGCGCGTCCTTAAATTCCGGCGTATCCAGCAAATCTCTGAGCAGTACCGGAGATGTCGTCGCGTTCGGAACCTCGATCCCGACCGCAGCCTTTCCGGGTATGGGTGCCTCGATACGTATCTCTGCCGCTGCAAGCGCGAGCTTGATATCATCCGCGAGCGATGTGATGGTCTTGACCTTCACGCCCTGGTCGGGAAGGAGCTCATATCTTGTTACGGTGGGACCGACGGTCGCATCCGTGACCTTTACGCCGACACCGAAGCTTTCAAAGGTCTCCTGCAGCCTCCTGACCGTATCCTTCAGTTCAGTGTTTCCGGCTGCATTCCTGCCGGTCTTGGGTCCTTCTTTAAGCAGACTGATGGGAGGGAAAACATATGCGGGTTCGGGTCTGTTCTCCTGCTCCTCGCGAAGCTTATCAAGCTGTTCGGGAGTATTGAAGCAGGCCGCTCCGTTGTTGTTCGCGGCATCGCTGCTCTTCTTCGCCGGAGCTTTTTCCGTCTGCCTGCGCCTCTCGGAGATATCGGTTATGCTGACCGTCCGGCCTTGATCCCTCTTATTATCCTGACTTTGATCCTGATTCAGGC
>CAJOQS010000308.1 GCA_905236925.1 uncultured Lachnospiraceae bacterium
CCCTCCGGCCTGTCGCTGACCGCGATGGCGCCGACAGACCCGACAATATATGCAAAGAGATAGTATTTTCCGTCCTTTTCCACAACATCGGGCGCAAAAAGTGCACTATCCGTCCAGTCCGTATCCGATACATGGTCGAAGTCGGGTATAGTATGGAAGCAGTCACCGTGACAGGTCCAGTTTGAAGGATCCGCAACCGGCGCAGACCAGACCTTCAGCCTGTAGTCGCAGAAATTCTCGCTGTTCGGCTTGTCATGAGAACCGTAGATATATACCCTGTCTCCAAAAACACGGGGTTCTCCGTCAGGGATGTATTCCCATCCGGGCAAATAAGGGTTAGGCATAAAAGGATCCTCCTCTTTTAAAGCTGTTGATTCATATAAGCAATGTACCACTCAGTCTCCGCCAAGGCAAGTGCCTTCAGCGAATCCTCGTAGGAATCGAAATCACCGGCCGCTTCAAGCCGGGTTCTCGCGGCATCCAGCTCTTCCTCGGCAAGTCTCAGCTGCCAGTCTCCATAGGCTTCCTCTTCCGTCTTAAAGCCTATCTCATGGCGCTCAGCTTTGGGAACTGCCTTAAGCCCCGCGATCATCGCGGCATCCTCGGAGGAGACGAGTCCCATTATCTCACTCTGCACATCCTCCGCGGAGGATGTCTTCATCCCCGGAAGACCGGTTTTGACATTGATCCTGCGAGCAGTCTCGAGCCGCTCAAGCCTTTCGAGATAATGTCCGTAATCGAACGGATAGAAATAGGCCCTTCCGTTCTCGAAGATATAAAACGAATCCGCAAGTTTGCCGACAAGATATCTGTCATGGGATACAAACAGGATCGTTCCCCTGTATGCCGAAAAAGCGGCCTCAAGCGCCTCACAGGCCTCTATGTCCATATGATTCGTCGGCTCGTCAAGGATCAGGAAATTGGGCGCGGCAGTCAGTATCTCGGCCAGAACGAGTCTTGCCTTCTCGCCGCCTGACAGCGAGCTGACCTTCTTATACGCATTGACACCCGAAAACAGATATGCCCCCAGCGTTGATCTTACCTGCTTGGCGTTTAATCCCGGAAATCTTTCCGAAAAATGCTCGAAAACGCTTTTCTCCGATTCGATCTGAGCGCTGAGCTGGTCGAAGTATCCGATCTCTACGCGGTTCCCTAGAGTACACTTGCCGCCGAGCGGTCTTATCAGCCCCGCAACCGTCTTAAGGAAAGTCGATTTACCCGTACCGTTCGCTCCCGTGACAGCTATCCTGTTGCCCTTCTGAAGCTTTGCGGAAAGCTCCACAACTTCGGAATTATATCCGCATTTGAGATGCTCCGAATCAAGCACCCATCTGGGGCCTTCTTCGGCCGGAACGATATCGCGTATAAAGAACTTTGCGGGATCCGACAGTGGCTTAGGCTTCTTTTCCATACGCTCGAGCATTGTCCTGCGGGATCTGACGAACGCGGCCTTGCTGGGCTTGTTCTTGAATCTCTCGATGAGCTGCTCCAGCCTTCTGCGCTCTTTTTCATTGTATTCCCAGGCCTTGAGGTCTGCTGCGGCCCTCTTCTTTTTCTCCTGCGCAAAGCTTGTATAGTTGCCGGAATATCTGCATGCTCTGCCCCGCTCGATCTCAACAACCACATCCGCGACTCTGTCCGTGAAGAAACGGTCATGAGTCACAAATACAACCGCCTTTTCATAATGCCTCAGATACTCTTCAAGCCACTCTACGGCCTTAATGTCCAGATGGTTCGTAGGTTCGTCGAGAAGCATGATATCGGGCTTCGCAAGCAGCAGCCGGATAAGCGAGATCTTTGTCTGCTCACCGCCCGAAAACTCCTTAAGCCTGCGGTCCCTGTCCTCCATTGAAAAACCGAAGCCTGTAAATATACGGTCAAACTCCCAGCTCTGTCTCTGCTGCGCTTCTTCCTTATCGCAGAAGCCCAGACATATTTCCGTGATAGTCCTCTCGGAGTCCCCGGCGGCGGTCTGACAAAGCATACCGATCGTCAGCTCCCGCGCTTTTTCAACTATAGGACCGGTCCGCTTATCATCCCTGTCCGCATCCAGCTCTCCTGCAATAAAAAGCAACAGCGTGGTTTTCCCCGCGCCGTTGCGTCCCATGATCGCTATTTTTTCGGTTCCGTGTATCTCAAAATCAAGGTGGGAAAGAATCTCGTTCCCGCCGAGCGATACAGTCAGATTATTAATTGTATACAGCATGGCAATGCCCTATCGACTTGAACTTCAGGTCTGAGTCCGGTTCATCTTATTTTGAAAGCACGACCGTCACGATCGACGCCTCGGCTACGGCATATTCCGTTCCCGTCTCAAAAGAACCTGACGCAGTCAGCTCAAGATCCTTATCCTCGGAAGTCGTATACACCTCGTAACCAGAATAACCCTCAATTCCTTCAAGTGCAACAGTTTGTGCCTCATTGCGGTTGATAAATACAACAACGAGCTTTTCCTTCCCGTCGCCGTCGTCAATACCCTTAAAGGCAACCGGTCTCATGGCATTGACCTTCTCATTGTCCGATGACAGGTCTGCTCTTACAAAACCGGGTCTGATGAATTTCGAATAATTACCCATGGCCCAGAGTCTGCGGTTGGGGCGGGCGGCCTTCTTGTCCTTGTTGACGTAGATCATTCCGTCACGGTAATCTCCGTCCGCAACTCCTACCCAGTACTGCCATGAGCTGACATTCAGAACGGTTATATCCTCCCAAATCACATCCGCCATATTAAAGGCGGAGTCCATGGTGTAATCCTTACCGTTCACCATCTCGCACCACTCGCTCATCACGAGTCCGGTTCCGGGATAATGCTCGTCAAGCCAGGTCTTGAACTTGATCTTGGAGTCAAGGTTCGACCAGTAGGAGTGAATATCCATTTTGGAGAAATACGCTCCGAGCGTTTCGTCCGAGAGGATAGCATTAACGTACTCTCTTGTTCTGCCGCCCCACTCGCCGCTCTCCGGTGAGGTGATCTCGACAGAATCCTCAAGTCCGCGCTCCTTAAGTTCGGCTACAAAGGCCTTAAGGACTCCGGCCACCTCTGCGGGTTCATAATGACAGCCCTCCTGACCGTTCTTCCATTCCCACTGAGGTTCGTTTATCGGTGAGAGCATTGTAACGGGAATGCCTTCGTTTCTGAAGTGCTCGACAACGTCAAACACATAATCCGCAAAAGCCCCGTAATTCGCAGGATCAAGATTGACCGTTGAGTCCTTTGACATGTGGGCCATTCCGTTGATCGTCAGCTTATCAAGCGGAGAATTGCAGAAAAATACAACATCCCTGGCGCCAAGCTCAACGCAGCGGTTCAGGAACCACACCGCGTACTTGTCACGGTTCCAGTTATACTCACCGTCAACTCCG
>CAJOQS010000309.1 GCA_905236925.1 uncultured Lachnospiraceae bacterium
CGTCGCCTAGTCCGCCGCGCTTGTAATGCTCCTTCATCTCGTCAAGGTTAGCGTAGCCCGTGTTGTACCTTTCAAAATGCTCGGGCCTTGAAAAAGCGTCGAGATAGGTAAATACCGTGTTGCCCTCTACCTGTCCGGGATCGCTGACATTGATATGATTGGGGTCTGTATACATGGACATGACCTTTGTCTTGACCACATCAGCAGGATCCGAAAGATAGATGCAGTTTCCGAGGGACTTGCTCATCTTCGCCTTGCCGTCGGTACCGGGGAGCCTCATGCAGCTCTGGTTCGAGGGGAGCAGGATCTTGGGTTCAACAAGAGTCTCGCCGTAAACGGAATTAAACTTGTGAACGATCTCCTGAGTCTGCTCGACCATGGGCATCTGGTCCTCGCCCGCAGGAACCACGGTGGCCTTGAACGCCGTTATATCGGCTGCCTGGCTGATCGGATAGGTGAAGAACCCGACTGGAATACTGTCACCGAAGCCTCTCATCTGAAGCTCGGATTTGATCGTGGGATTGCGCTGAACACGCGACACGGTCACAAGGTTCATGTAATAGAAGGAAAGCTCGGTAAGCTCCGGTATCATCGACTGGATAAGGATAGTCGACTTCTCCGGATCAAGCCCTGCCGAAAGATAATCGAGAGCAACCTCCACGATGTTCTGGCGTACCTTTTCTGGATTCTCCGCGTTGTCGGTGAGCGCCTGGGCATCCGCTATCATGATGTAGATCTTGTCAAACTCACCCGAGTTCTGAAGCTCGACCCTTCTGCGAAGGGATCCGACATAATGTCCTATATGAAGTTTTCCGGTAGGTCTGTCTCCGGTAAGAATGATCTTTGCCATAAATATTACTCCCTTTCTGATGTTCATCCTGTAAAGTATATCAAGGATCATTCAGGAATGCAACCGTCAGGCAGTTTTCAGTCCTCCTTGTAATTGCCGAGATACCTCAGCTCCGAGCAGGTGCGTTCAAGCTGCGTCAGCATGCCGCGGACACGTCTGTCATGAACATCGGCCTCGATCTCAAGGAAGAAGCGGAATTCAAAGTTCTGTCCGACAATGGGACTCGATTCGAGCTTGATGAGGTTGACTCCGAGTGCCGAAAAGGCCGCAAGGACCTCATAAAGCGAGCCGGGACGGTGCTCCAGTGTGGCTATAAGAGATATCCTGTCCGCGCCGGGATAAACCTTGGGCTCCTTTGATATGCAGATAAAACGCGTGTAATTATTGTCGCTGTTTCTGATGTCCTTTCCGACAGCCTCCAGACCGTACAGTTCGGCGCAGTATGAAGAACCTATCGCAGCGGCTCCGCGCTCCGGACTCTTGGAAACGGCTTCCGCAGCCATCGCTGTGTTGGGCTCCGCAAAAAGCTTTACCTTATCTCCGAGGCTCTTGATGAATTCACTGCACTGTCCGAGAGCCTGCTCGTGTGAGTGTATCTCCGTTATCTCTTCGAGATTCACACCGGGCTTAACAAGCAGCTCATGACTGATAAAAAGCCTTTTTGCTCTGATTATATTGACATTTCTGGTGCGCAGAAGCTCATATACCTGCTTTACGGAACCGTTGGAGCTGTTCTCAATCGGGAGTATTCCGTACTCGCACATACCGCTCTCCACAGCGCCGAAAACACCCTCAAAGTTCTTGAAAAACACCGGTGTACCTCTGCGGAACATGCTGTCGGCCGCTATCTGGGAATAGGAACCTTCAACTCCCTGGCATGCAACCGTGCCTGTCTGGGGAAAAATGGTGTCCACCGGCAGTAAAGACCTGTCGATGATCCCCGAAATCGTCCCTTGAACATTGTTCAGTGTCGCCTGATAGCTCCTCGAGAGCTCAAAAAGAGTATTGAAAAGCCTGTGGGAATAGATCTCCATCTCGCCGCTCTTTGCCTGAACGGAGGACAGTATCTGCCTTTCTCTGGTGCGGTTCCTGATCGGAAGGCCGTTCTTCGCCTTCTGCTCGGCAACCTCGCGTGAAAGCTCCATACGCTTCAGAAAGCTCTCAAGTATAACCTCGTCGGTCTTATCTATTTCTTTCCTGATATCGTCCAGTTCCATATTGCCTTTCTCCCCTCTCATCCTTTCGGAAAATTTTCATCACTTTAACACATCAAATGAAAAAAGTAAAGTGCTTTTTACCTGTTTTCATGCTATACTGACAGTGTCAACACGCATCTGACAGAGGAGAAACCGCATGACATCTTTTAGAGACGAATTAAGCTCCGGCAGATACCTGTTCTTCGACGGAGGAATGGGAACCATGCTCCAGTCGGCAGGACTGGAGACCGGCACACTTCCCGAGGAATGGAACCTCACCCACCCGGATGAAATACTGAAGATACACCGCGCTTATGTTGAAGCCGGTTCCGACATCATAACCACAAACACCTTTGGCGCCAATCCCCTTAAATTCGGCGATCGCACCGGCGAGATCATAAGATCCGCGATCGGGATCGCAAGGCGTTCGGGCGCCCGTTTTATCGCCCAGGACATAGGGCCTACCGGCAAGATGCTCAAGCCCCTCGGCGATTATGACTTTGACGACGCCTACGAGCTGTTCAAGGCACAGGTCATTGCCGGTGTCGAGGCCGGTGCCGATCTTTTCATAATCGAGACAATGACCGATCTGCTCGAGATGAAAGCCGCTGTTCTCGCCGTCAGGGAGAATTCCGACCTTCCCGTGATCGCAACCCTTTCATACGAGAAGAACGGACGGACCTTCCTCGGCGCACGTGCCGATGCCGCCACGGTCACACTCTGCGGTCTTAAGGTTGATGCGGTCGGCGTCAACTGCTCCCTTGGCCCGGCAGA
>CAJOQS010000310.1 GCA_905236925.1 uncultured Lachnospiraceae bacterium
AAGCTGATGGTACTGGAGGACGGCAAGGTATCCGCGATGGGGAATACCAGAGAATGCGTCGGCAAAATGCTCGGAAACGACAGAATGCTGAGGGCATTTCCTGCGGCGGTCCGCATTTTTTCAAAAACACGTCCGGATGCTACATGGAATCAGAATGAGAGAATTGTATGGGTGAGCTCCTTCCGTGACGGTGAAAAGGCAAGAGCGATACCTTTGAGTGTTTGCGAAGGAAAGAAATATATTGAGGATAATTTTGCAAAGGATGCAACGGAGAATGCCGGCTCCGGAAAGATCTCCGCTGCCCGCAGCGTACCGAAGGGTATCAGGGAAGATCCCCCGGCCCTGGAGTT
Source organism: uncultured Lachnospiraceae bacterium (assembly GCA_905236925.1). Lineage (GTDB taxonomy): Bacteria > Bacillota > Clostridia > Lachnospirales > Lachnospiraceae > RUG11977. The sequence goes on from CAJOQS010000310.1 coordinate 351, forward strand.
CAAGGATGTATGGATAAGATACACGAGGGAAGGGAAAGACGTTATACGCGGAATGGACCTTAGGGTCAATAAGGGTGAGGTCTTCTGCATTCTCGGCGGAAACGGTGCCGGAAAATCGACCGCGGTGAGCGCCGCGGCGGGACTGGTTAAACCCTATGCGGGCAGGATCAAGGTCTTCGGAAGGGACATAAAGGACTATAAGGGGCAGGAGCTGTACCGGAGCTGTGTTTCGATGCTGCCTCAGGATGTGCAGACAGTATTCACCGGCGACAGCATCAAAGGCAGACACCCCTATGACCTGTCCGGGGGCGAGCAGCAGCTTGCGGCACTGGATATCGTACTTGCAACGTCACCGAGGCTCCTGATACTTGATGAGCCCACCAAGGGGATAGACGTTTATGCGGCGGAAGAAATGTCCGAAAGGCTAAGGACTCTGGTTAAGGCCGGAGTCACGATCGTTATAGTGACTCATGACGTTGAATTTGCCGCAAAGATAGCAGATAAATGCGCACTTTTGTTTAATGGTGAATTAACTTCATGCGATGAGGCAAAGCGCTTCTTTGCCGGCAATTACTTCTATACAACTGCCGCAAACCGTATGACCAGAGGGATCTTTGAAGATACCGTTACAGTAGAGGACGTTATAAAAAGGATTCGGGCCTGAATAAAATGAAAGGATGGATATGCCGTGGTCGTTATAAAAAGCAGCGGTCTTAGGAAAGCCCTGAGAATCATTATTCCCTTTGCAGCCATACCCGCGCTTGTTCTCCTCGGTGTTTACGCATTTGAGGATAAATTCTACGCGTACATATCACTTGTAATAACCATTCTCGCCATTATCCTTTTTATCAGCGGATTCGAGCAGAGAAAAATCGGGACAAGGAGAATGGTACTTGTGGTTGTTCTTACCGTAATGTCGGTCATTGGAAGATTCTTCCCGATCATAAAGCCAGTGACTGCGCTTACCATAATTGCCGGAATGTATCTTGGTTCGGAGGCCGGATTCCTTGTCGGAGCCATGTCTGCCGTTATATCCAATTTCTTCTGGGGGCAGGGTCCATGGACGCCCTTTCAGATGTTTGCATGGGGGATGATAGGCCTTCTTGCCGGCCTTTTCTCGGGTATCCTGAGACGCAACAGGATAGTTCTTTATATTGCCGGAGCCTTTTCTGGTGTTCTCTTTTCCATGATCATGGATATCTGGACAGTGCTGTGGTACAACAACGGATTTGATCTGAACCTGTATCTGACTGCAATATCCACAGCTGTTCCTATGACCTTGGTCTATGCGGTTTCAAACGTTATCTTTCTTATTGTTCTTGCCGGTCCCATAGGAAAAAAGCTGGATAGGATCAAGACTGTTTACGGCATTTAGCCGCTTCTGTTTATACCCGGTTAATCAATTTAATAAATTGTTTATAAAAATTGTTAGCACTCCCTCTTGACGAGTGCTAATTTTGGTGTTATAACGTTTATAGAACAAGACAAGCAGAACTTGTTCGACAGTCACAGTTGTTTATCAACGGGAGCGTACTCCCGCCTAATATGAAGGAGGTAGTATTATGTATATGCCCAGTTTATTCGGAGAGAACTTATTTGATTGCTTTTTTGATGATTTCGCAAGGCCTGTAAGACATGAGCCCAAGTTCCATGAACCAGTTGGAAAGCTTATGAAGACCGATGTCAAGGAGACTGACGAGGCCTACGAGCTTGATATTGAGCTCCCCGGCTACAGCAAGGACAACATCAACGCCGAGCTTAAGGACGGTTTCCTTACAGTCAAGGCAACAGTGGAAGAAAACAACGACGAGAAGGACAAGGAAGGCCGCTTTATCAGACGTGAGCGTTACAGCGGTTCCTGCAGCAGAAGCTTCTATGTCGGCGAAGCTGTTACCGAGAAGGATATTAAAGCCAGATTTGATAATGGCGTTCTTAAAATATCCGTTCCCAAGATCGAAAAGAAGCCTGAGATCGAACAGAATCACTTCGTTTCCATCGAGGGATAACATCCGCTTTTGTCTTGAGACCCCTGCCGTTTTACCGCGGCAGGGGCTTTTTGCTGTCTATATCAATTGATAAATAAGCTGTTTTGGTGTATTATCAGATACGGATGATTCTGTGTTCAAATACATTTTGTACGGGAGCAGGAAATGGCATTTAACAATAACGAGAATAACAGCAATAACAATATGGATGATTTCGATGCTGCATATGCCGCTGACAAGGAGCGGAAGCTGGCCCGCGAGGAGGAGCTTCAGGCTGCCCGTGATTATCTCGGTGTTCTTCTTGAGGAGTCGGAAGGCAAAAGCATTGAGCTTGAGGATAAGAAGCAGGAGGCTGACGCTTTAGCCGAACGTTTATACAGAACCGAGAACGAGATCAGCGCGCTCAAGCAGCAGAACAACCGCTTCAACCGGCAGGGCAGGTTCCTTATCTTCTGGATGTGCTTCTCACTTCTTGAGCTGCTTCTGATAGCGGGACTTGTTATTGCGCTCTATCAGAATATCGGAAAAGGACGCGGTAACAGTGTTTCATTACCTGATGGTGCAAATTACTCCTCGGACGCCGGTCCCGTTCCTACCGGCGAAGCTGACGTGGAGACGGTGCTTACCGAAAAGTATAACTCCGAGCTTGAAACTGTGATTAAATACGTCAGTCAGGAAGCCATTGCTCCGTTCACCGCATCGGTTGAGAAGATCGACGGGCTTGAATACCTTGTATTTGAAGGTGACGGGATCAGGGTCTGCTATAAAAACGAGTATTACACCGACGAGATCAATTACCGCAGGTGCGTAATCGTTGAGCGTGATGATAAGAGATTCAGCCTTATCCGCAGCTATGACCTTAACGGAGATATTGCCGAGCTCTGTCCGACTCTTACGAACATCGGCAAAGTTAGATATCTTGCCTTTGTTGATTATGAAGGCAATATCGCGAACGGCATCCCTTCCGGGTTCAGGCTGATCGAATGCAACGATTTCAGGATGTTTGAGTGTGCTGATCTTAAAGACAGGATCCTCGGTCTGATGAATGTCGAGGCCGTTCCCGAGGTTTCCGCGATAGAGGGCTATCCCTGTGTTTATTCACTTACGACCAGCAAGGCTTCATACAAATACGCCATTTCCGATAACGACAATACCGAGATCGAGTATAACGAGCTTGATATACCGGATGTTTCCTCTGAATTCAGGATGAACATCGGGGATGAAGGAATCACATGGCAGACCAATGTTAAGCTGGGCGGCAAGCTTTATCTCGGCGCTTTAAGCGGCAGCCTTGTGGTCAAAAACGATTCGATCCTTCTTTCCGGAGCCAAGTACGGTGCATATGTCAAGCCCAATCAGGAGGATCCCGCTCTCGAGGGATATATAATTCCTTCGGAAAGAGCCTACGAGAATTACCTGACCATCGGCGGTTACAACGGTGAGCGCTTCTACGTGGAGGTCAATGAGTCAATAGATTTTCACAGCTATTACTGGGACAATCTTGATACGACCGACTCCAACAACTGGGTTTATTTTGACGCGGACGGCAACAGGGCATCATACCGCGGAATTGATGTATCGAAATACCAGGGCAGCATAGACTGGTCCAAGGTCGCTGCCGAAGGTGTGGAGTTTGCGATCGTGAGACTCGGCTACAGGGGAATGAACGAGGGAACACTCGAGCCCGACGTTTATTACCATCAGAATATGAAGGGGGCTGCGGCGAACGGGATCAAGACGGGTGTTTATTTCTTCTCACAGGCCGTTACCGAGGAAGAGGCCGTTGAGGAAGCAGAATATGTGCTGAATCTGATAAAGGATTATGACATAAGCTATCCGGTTATTTTTGATACCGAGAGAGTAACGACCTTTAACGCGAGGGCCAACGGCCTTTCGATGGAGGAACGGACAAATCTCTGCAGAGTATTCTGCGATACTATCGCGGCCGCGGGATACAAGCCCATGATCTACGCAAATACGAAGTATATGGTGATGGGCATTGACCTTACCAAGCTCGGCGATTACGACAAATGGTTCGCGTGCTATTCATCCAACATCACGTTCCCGTACGATTTTGACATGCTTCAATACTCGGAATCGGGTACTGTAAACGGGATTTCCGGAAAGGTTGACCTGAACATCTCATTCATTGATTATTCGGCGCAGTAGGCCGGTTTTGGAAGACCATGGAATTATACATACACATACCGTTCTGCATCAGAAAATGCAGATACTGCGATTTCCTGTCCTTTGAAGGAATGGATGGCTGCTTTGAAGATTATGTGAAGGCTCTTGTAAAGGAATTGGAGGGCTGCAGGGAAACGATAGCCCTGAAGGGCCTTGATACGGTCTTCATAGGGGGCGGGACTCCTTCGATACTGCCTTTTTCATCGGCAAAAATGCTGCTTGACGAGGTCGCGTCACTGATAGAAGCCGGCGGAGCAAAATGCCTTGAATACACCATTGAAGCGAATCCGGGCACACTCACGCCGGAAAAGCTTGAAATGTACAAAGCAGCCGGGATCAACAGGCTCAGTATCGGTCTGCAGTCCGATGACGACAGCAAGCTCGGGCTGCTCGGCAGGATACACGATTTCGAAGCATTTCTTACAAATTATCGTATGGCGCGGAAGGTTGGCTTTGACAATATAAACGTCGACCTCATGAGCGGTCTTCCGGGACAGACCTGCGCGGAATGGGAGAAGACCCTCAGAACCGTGGCTGATCTCGGTCCCGAGCATATATCCGCCTACAGCCTGATAATCGAGCCGGGAACACCGTTTTTCGATATTTACGGGACAACGGAGAACGCCTGCGAAAAAAAAGGCAGGGCTGTAAAAGGCTCCGATAATAATGCCATGCCTCCTCTGCCTGATGAGGATGCGGAGCGTGATATGTATCATATAACCGCGAAGGTCCTCGGGGAATACGGATACCGAAGATACGAGATATCAAACTATGCCCGTCCCGGATATGAATCGAGGCACAATCTGGGTTACTGGACCGGGGCGGAATATATAGGAGCGGGACTCGGAGCATCTTCGTATGAAGTCGGGACAGTCGGCTTATCCGCGATCAGGCGCAGGAATACAACGGACCTCAAAGCCTACCTCAAGGAAACCGTAACCGAAGAAACGACTCTTCTTGGTAAGAAAGATATGATCGGCGAGTATATGATCCTCCGCCTCAGACTCCGTGAGGGGATCGAAAGGACAGCATTCCGCAAGAGATTTAACGGGGATATCGACGACCTGTATAAAGATATTATTGATA
>CAJOQS010000311.1 GCA_905236925.1 uncultured Lachnospiraceae bacterium
GGATGCTTCGGTGATCCGAGGACATCCTGCGCCGGACCGCTCTCGCACATCCTGCCGCGGCAGAGTACCGTGATCCTTCCGCAGAGCGATGCCACCGAGATATCATGTGTTATGACAAGTATCGCAGCCCGGTCGAACATGCTGTCAAGAAGCGAGAAAAACTTCTCGGTCAGCTTCCTGTCAAGACCGTTCGTCGGCTCGTCGGCCAGTATCAGACGCGCCTTTGAGCACGCCGCAAGTGCGATGGCAACCCTTTGCGCCATCCCTCCGGACAACTCGAAAGGGTACATTCCCGCAACCCGCTCAGGTTCTTCAAACCCTGCTGCCTCAAGCAGCTCCCGGATCCTCTCGCGGCATTGAGAGAGCGGAACTCCGTTTTTCCTAAGTCCGTCTCTTATCTGAGCCCCCACCTTACGGGAGGGGTTCAGAAACTCAGCTCCGTTTTGCGGAATATATACGATCCCGCTTCCCTTGAGCCTGTTCATTGCCCGGCCCTTAGGAAGGTCTTCACCGCAGAAGCGTATCCTTTCTCCGTCGGATCTGACATTTTCCGGAAGCAGACGCATTATCTGCAGTGCGGTCATCGTTTTTCCCGACCCTGTCTCACCGATGAGCGCGTGCTTTTCCCCGGCGCACAGAGACAGCTCCACATCCTGTACGAGCGTTTTTTTTCCGCGCTCCAGCAATGCGGTGATTTTCCCCGTATTCAGTTCAAGGATCGGTTCACGTTCCATGTCAGCAGCTCCAGATGCATTTCGGTCTCATCATGCAGAACTCCGTTGTCACCGTTCTGCTCCACATACCTTTCCAGGTAATCCTCCGCCTCGTTTTCGGGCATTTCAAATATAGAAAAATATATCTTATACTGCTCGATAAACTTTTCCGCCGGAACATCATAAAAAAAATGTGTCGTTTTATCTATCGTCTCGACGCTTCTTCCCATCGCAGTCAGAATCCCGCGGTATGTGTCGGCATCCGTGACCATTCCCTTCGGATGCAGTCCGAGCTCGGCCATCATTGCCTTGCGGTGCCTGTCAAAGCTGCCCTTCCTGACGGTCAGGATACAGCAGGTGCGCCCGGTTGCGGCCTCCATCTTCAGTATTTCCTCTACATTGCAGATGGCGGGACACATCGAGGTAAAGCTTACATCAAACCTTTCTGCGGGTTCATAGTGCTCCCACATCGCGTTTACAAGGCTGATATTGCCGATCCCGGCTGTTCCGGCACGCCTCGACATAACGTCAAGGGCCGTCGGATTCATTTCCAGAGCGGTAACATGGCTGCATTTCTTTGCCAGCCTCAACGTATGATCTCCGCATCCGGATCCGATGTCCAGCAGGGTGTCTCCTGTTTTAAGGATACCGCGCTCCGTAATCTCGCCGATGAACCTGCTCGGGTCCGCATCAGCGTCAAAGACTGAATTCCCGTTCTTTGCCGCATGATACGAATAATAGGGCATCCATTTCTTTGCACGCTCCACGCGCTCCATAACGGAACCGTAGCAACCGTTCCTCTCCCATTCCCGTTCAAGTTCAGCAAGACTGTTCATGGCATATCTCCAATAAAAAAAGTATACGACTCCCCTGGGAAAGTCCTATACCTTCGTGGCATTATGATTATACTTTTTTCCCTGATGCTTCAGCATCTTCAGTCGGCTTCGTGCCGACCGAAGATGAATTATACCATATATCGATATATATGTGAAGTATTTATTTTGAGATTGCATATTTAGCAAAGAAATTAGTTAAGTGAATATACACACAGCATGGTGTCAGTGTGAATTTTTACTCAAATATCATCTATATGCTCTAAACGCATCGAAAATGATGTATAATCTTCCGTGGAATATGGGTTATATTAAGGAATCTTTGCCCCCCAGCAAAGAGACCATTGAAGCCATGATTGAAGCAGAGCACATTTCCAGTGATCGCAAGGCGAATGCATATTCTGTAGCCAACGCATTTAATGAGTTGGATAAATAAGCTTGACCAGGCCACGTTTTCTCTTGCTTTTTGTTGGATTTATGGTATGATTTTAGTAAACATACACACAGTGATGTTGTGTGTGTATGTTTACTTGAATTCGGAGGTGACACCATGCTTTTATCTTATCAGGAATGCATCGACAAATATGGTAACGATTACCAGATAAAAAAAGAGCTCAACAACGGGAACCTCTATATGAAAGAAAAAGGCATATACTCCACTCAGCGCAACACTTCTGAAATAGATGTTATCCAGCAGAAATATCCTCATTCGGTATTTACTGGGAAGAGCGCTTTCTATTATCATTCACTCACAGACGAAGTACCGGATCGCTATTATCTTGCCACAAGGCGCACAAACTCAAGAATTAATGATCCACGAGTCAAACAGGCTTTCCTTCGGGACGATCTGTTCGATGCCGGCATCACGGATATTCAATACAATAATTCCACAATACGATTATACAACAGAGAACGCATGTTGATAGAACTCATGCGATTCAAGCCCACAATTCCGCTTGATTACTACAAGGAAATCATTAACAATTATCGACATATATCATTTGAACTAGATTATGGAATAGTAGAGGATTATGCTTCCCTTTTTAAAAGTGGATCAAGGTTTATGAATATGATACAAATGGAGGTACTCTGATGAACTTGTACGAAGAAATAGAAAAGATCAAAGAAACCGGTTACAGTGAGCAAGACGCCCAATCAAAGCTCGGTCAGGATATCATTCTGAAAGCCATAGCTGATAGCGGCATGGCTCAAAATGCCACAATAAAGGGCGGCGTAGTCATGAGAAGCATTTCCGGTAATACCAGACGTGCAACTCAGGATCTCGACCTTGATTTCATAAGATACTCAATATCCGATAATTCCATACGTCTATTTGTCAAAAAGCTAAACTGCATTGATGGAATATCTATAAAAATACAGGGAAAAATCGTTGAACTCAAGCATCAGGACTATAAGGGCAAACGTTTATTCATCTCCCTCACTGATAAAGAAGGAACCGTTATTTCCCTCAAACTTGATATCGGCGTACATAACGATCTTTCTATAGAGCAGAACGAATACGCCTTTGATGTCGGTTTTCAAGCAGATGCTGTTAGTCTCCTCATAAACTCTCCCGCACAGATGATCACAGAAAAGCTCAAATCCATGATCAGATTCGGAGTACGTAATACCAGATATAAGGATGTATTCGATATATGCTATTTAAGCGAGACGGTTAATATTGATCAGTTAAAGGATTGCATCCGCAAGTATATCTTTAATGACACGACACTGCAGAATGTATCGAACATGAAAACCATCGTCTCAAGAATGGAGCGAATGTTCAATGATCCCAGCTATTTAAAGGAATTATACCGATCCGGTAAAAACTGGCTTGACATATCCGATGATGAAGCATTGGAAAAAGATCTCACTTTCATAAAAAGTATTACTTTTTAAGGCCTTTTGCAAGGATCATCGTGAATTGCATTTGGAACCGGACTAGCTCCTTGTTTATTACATTTCCGAAGACGTTCTGATCCTCTCACTGGTTCGAACTGGGACTCACAGTGATATATTCTAATCCGGGTAAAAAACCGAGCGAAAAATGATCAAGGGGCTTATGCAAAAAACTCATCAACCTGTTCCGTCGTCTTCAATATCTCTTCTTCATTAACTCCAACACTTCTCGCCAATTCTACAGACACCCTAAACCGCTTCATGACATCCGGAACAAAAGCATCATTTATGAGCGCTTCAAACTCTTTTTCTCTGTCGCGAAGCAGAGCATTGAACACATCCAGTTTTTCTTGCAATTCGGCATCTACTTGTTTTTGGTGCTGAATGTATAGTTCAAGAATTTCCTGTTCCTTCTTGTAGAGCGTATAGCGACCGTATTCAAAGGCAAGCATTGCCACACTCTGGATGAACTCACTCGCTTCTTCTCCGACGGCAAAGGATGAATACGCCGCTAAAAGCTTGATCATTGCCTCAAGTAATAACCATAAACATTTTTCGGTATAATCAACCTCAGTAATCTTATCGTTGATTAACTCTTTCTCAAGTTTTCTTACCTGAGTTGCCAAACTCCTGATAGCCTCACACTTTTCCAAGAATGTGTCATTCTTTTCCTCGGAATCGCCTTTGTTCGGTTCGGGTTGTTCTTCCTTTTCCGATGATTTATTTCTCTGTTTTTGTATATACTTATACTTCTTTTCTATAACATTTACTGATATATCTACATAATCCGCGTAAGCCGTAAAAACAATAACACTCCACTGTCTGCCATCTGTAAGTATCGCAAAATCAGCGACATTCGAAGCAATCTCTTCCCAGTCCTTTTTCGTAAACTGCTTTATAGACTTTCCACCTGCAATTTTATTGATCACAGCAAACGCAAGCGCAGTTCCTATTCGCATTGTCTTCAGTTGCTCAGGACTGTCATCGCTTACATAGGCATATGCCACATCTTGGGCCTTCTCCATTGCAGCTCGCGCATTTTGCAGAAGTCCTCCGGCTTTTGTACTTTCAAGATACTCGATTGTAATATCTTTAACCATCGTTTTGGCATCCATCATACTTTATTCTCCCGCTTCTTCTACCTGAACAACCTGCCTACCATACAAGGCCGAGAGTGCCTTTGTTATGTTTACCATAGCACCAAGTCTGGACTTGTCTGCATCACTGAAGGTATTATAATCACCATTAAACATACTCATACAATCATGGTAATTTGAATTAAGTGTATCCCTTGTATCTATTGTTTGACTAAGGATTTCGTATATCTGCCCGTCCATCTCTTTAACACGTTCAATATTTCGCTTAACAGATTCAATCTCCTCGTTCTTTTCTTTGTTCAGTTTCGTTCGTTTTTTTGCAAAAAGAATAATAGATGTAAGCAGTGTCGCTCCTGCAATCGACCACCCGATTGGTCCGGCAAGTGCCAAAAGGGCCTTACCTGCAACAATTCCTTTTCCGCCTGCAGCTATTGCACCACCTCCGAGCCAAGCAAGAGCAGCGTTACTGGCTGCTGCTCCGGTCAGTGCCGAAATAGCTGTTCCGGTCGAAGCTACACCAAATGTCGTAGCAACCCACATTGCCGCTGTAGGAGCCATGAATGCAACGGTAGCTCCTGCAGCTAATCCTGCTCCGGCACCGCCGGCTGCCATTCTGGCAGCCTGTACCTCTTGAGCAGCAAATTCACACGCATCCGTAAACTCTTTTCTGTTAGTATCTATTTCCTCAAAGTCTGTGTCAAAGCTCTTGGGATGGTTAGCTATGCTGTTAACTAGGAGTTCAACATTACTAATCAAGTCGACCGCTCTACAGCGCTCAACATATAATTGCATACCCTTATCATTCATCAAAGTATACGCATCATTGTATTCTGTGATAGAACTTTCAAGCATACGATCAAGTTCA
>CAJOQS010000312.1 GCA_905236925.1 uncultured Lachnospiraceae bacterium
CCAGGTGATCTCGTTCGGCGCGTGAGCCTGAGCCTCTGCTCCGGGTCCGAATCCGATGCAGGGGATTCCGTTGCGGCCCATGATCGTAACACCGTTGGTCGAGAATGTCCACTTGTCTGTAAGAGGACGGGCCTTTCTCATTGCTGCAGTCTCGCTGTCGCCAATTCTCTCATCTCCGTAGCAGCCCTTGTAGGAAGCTTCGAGAGCCTTGGTTATCTTGTGATCCTTCGGGATTACCCATGTAGGGAAGTAGCACTCGATAGGATATACAAGGCCGGTGTATGAAGGACGGTCATAGTTATACATTGAAACCGTAACGTCCTTTCCGTACTTCTTAACGGAAGGCAGCTGACGGATCTCCTCAAGGCAGCTCTCCCATGTCTCGCCGGCAGTCATACGGCGGTCAAGCGATACCGCGCAGGAATCCGCAACCGCACAGCGGCTGGGCGAAGTATAGAAGATCTGTGAAGCGGTAATGGTTCCGCGTCCAAGGAAATTAGCTTCTTCCCACTCGGGGTTGTATTTCTTGTCGAGCATCTTCACGAGACCCTTGATCTCGGTGGAATCAGCCGCGTCATTCTCGTTAAGTGCGCGAACATCCTGAAGGATGTCAGCCATCTTATATATAGCGTTGTCTCCGCGCTCGGGTGCCGAGCCGTGGCAGGAAACGCCGACTACGTCAACACGGATCTCCATACGTCCGCGGTGTCCTCTGTAAATACCGCCGTCTGTAGGCTCTGTGGAAACAACAAACTCGGGACGGATCTTGTCCTCACGGATGATGTACTGCCAGCAAAGGCCGTCGCAGTCTTCCTCCTGAACGGATCCGACTACCATGATCTTAACATCGTTGGGGATAAGTCCCATATCCTTCATGATCTTGGCACCGTAAACGGATGAAACGATACCTCCGAGCTGATCGGATGTTCCGCGTCCGCCGATCTCGGTTTCTGTCTCGTAGCCCTCGTAGGGATCAAACTTCCAGAGATCGCGATAACCGATTCCTACTGTATCGATGTGAGCATCGTACGCTATGATGCGGCTTCCGGTTCCCATATAACCGATAACATTACCCTGAGGATCGATCAGGACCTCATCAAATCCAACCTTTCTCATCTCCTCGGCAATGCGGTCCGCATGACCCTTCTCGTCAGCGCTCTCGCCGGGGATCCTAACCAGTTCACGAAGGAACTTCGTCATGTCCTTCTCATAGCCTGCTGCCGCTGCCTTGATCTTTTCAAAATCCAAACTCATAAATACCTCCTCATTTAGTCAGGTCAACCCTGCTATTAACCACCATTAAACCTACTAACATTATACTCTACCAAAAATATTTTGTAAAGACAAAATATTTTTGTTTTCCCCTATTTTCCAGCCCGCGCCCTTCTCGATTTACATATTCTGTCACTTCGTCGGAGTACGCACTGAAGGTGACTATATCACTAATATGCAGGACAGGTCTTCCGCCCGTATTTCCATAAACTAAGCGGTGGCTCGTTGCAGCCACCGCTTAGTTTCCCTTCAATCAAAACGGGGACAGGCAACCCGTCCCCGTATATCACCGAGTATACTACTTACTTCACATCCACAGTTCGTACTCCGGCGAGTGCCTTAATTGCATCGACCGATCCCGCAGGAGCGTCCTTCGCGTCTATCAGACAATATCCGACATTGCCGCGCTGTCCGTCCTTAACTGCATTGATCACAAGGCCGACTCCGTTTACAGCGCCTACCATATCCACACCGGAAGAAACCTCATAGCGGATCGCAATACGCTTGCCGTTCTTCGCTCCAAGGTCAACTCTCGGATAGTTTACGGAATTGATGATATTTCCGTTCTCAACGAAATCCATGGCCTGCTTTACAGCCATAGCCGCACAGTTGTCTTCAGCCTCCTCAGTCGAAGCGCCGAGGTGGGGAGAAGCTATGCAGCCCTCCATCTGTGCCGACTTCGCATTCGGGAAATCGGAAACATACTTGCGAACCTTACCGGAAGCAAGTGCCTCTGCCATAGCGTCGTCGTCAACCAGAAGATCACGGGCCAGATTAAGAACGATAACTCCGTCCTTCATAAGGGCGATCTTCTCCGCATTGATCATCTTCTTTGTATTCTTCTCCGGATCAGGATCATCGATCAGAGGAGTATGTACCGAGATGAAATCAGATCTCTTATAGATTTCGTCCCTGCTTCCGACCATCTCGATCGCGGGATCGAGTGCTGCCTTCGCAGCGTCCGAAAGGAAAGGATCAAAGCCGATGACCTTCATGCCAAGGCTGATGGCTGCGTTACCCAGAGGTCCTCCGATCGCTCCGAGACCGATGATTCCGAGGGTCTTGCCCTTGATTTCAGTGCCTGCGAATTTCGACTTGCCTTTCTCAACAAGCTTTGCAACATCGGGATCTTCCTTGATGGTCTGAACCCAGTTGATACCGCCGACAATATCGCGGCTGGCAAGAAGCATATGCGCTATTGCGAGCTCCTTAACGGCATTGGCGTTCGCGCCGGGTGTATTGAAAACAACTATGTTCTCATCTGCACAGCGGTCAAGCGGGATATTGTTGACACCCGCGCCTGCTCTGGCGATGCACTTAAGATTCTTGGAGAACTGCATCTCATGCATTGTCGCGCTTCTTACGAGCACGATATCCGCATCGTCGATGTTCTCTGTTATCTCATAGCCGGCTGAAAGCTCAGCCAGACCTACTTTTGAAATGTTGTTCAGACAGTTAACCTTATACATTATTCAGCCCCTCCTGATATTCATGTATTCAAACGGTTGCTTCAACCCCCGTTCAGTGCTTTGCCTCGTAGTCCTTCAGGAAATCAACCAGCGCCTGAACGCCTTCCTTGGGCATCGCGTTGTAGATCGAAGCCCTGAGTCCGCCTACGCTCTTATGTCCCTTGAGATTGTCAAAGCCTGCCGCCTTTGTTGCGGCAACTACCTCAGCATCCTTCTCCGCGCTCTCGGTAACGAAGGGAACGTTCATCAGCGAGCGGTCCTTCTTTTCGACCGTACCCTTGAACATCTTGCTCTGATCAAGGAAATCGTAGAGAATCTTCGCCTTCTCCTCATTGAGCTTTGCCATGGCAGAAAGTCCGCCGATGCTCTTCAGATACTTGAAGACCTTACCGCATACATAAATAGCCCAGCAGTTGGGAGTGTTGTACATCGATCCGTTGTTCGCATGTGTATCGAAACGGCAGTAGATCGGGATCTTCGGATCCACATCCTCGCGGATCAGATCCTCACGGATTATTACGATAGCCAGACCTGCAGGTCCGATATTCTTCTGAACGCCGCCGTAGATCACGCCGTAATCGCTGACATTGCAAGGACGGCTGAGGAACATCGAGCTCTGGTCCGAAACAAGGATCTTGCCCTTGGTGTTGGGAAGCTTCGAATAGGTTGTTCCGTGAATGGTCTCGTTCTCGCAGATATATACGTAATCGGCGTCGTCGTCAACGGGAAGATCCGAGCAATCCGGAATGTAGCTGTAATTCTTATCCTCGCTCGAAGCGATGATGTTGACCTTGCCGTATTTCTTGGCCTCGGCCGCAGCCTTCTTGGACCATGCACCGGTAACGATGTAATCAAATACGCCGTTCTTCTTGAGGTTCATCGGGATCATTGCAAACTCAAGTGTCGCGCCGCCCTGAACAAAGAGAACCTTGTAATTGTCGGGAATGTTCATCAGCTCGCGGATGTCAGCCTCTGCTTCATCGATTATCTGCTGATAAACCTTGGAGCGGTGAGACATCTCCATAACGCTCATTCCGCTTCCCTTGTAGTCGAGCAGCTCCGCCTGAATCTCCTCGAGAACAGGCAGGGGCATTGTCGCAGGTCCCGCCGAAAAGTTGTAAACTCTTGCCATAATATAACTCCTCCTAATTTTTTATCAAACCCTCTCCGATACTGTTTACCAAACAATACCGGTTCTTTCCCCTAATTATCAACGAACAAATAAATTGTATATCATATTTACAGACGATTCAACTCCGCAAAATAGATAATATTATTATCGAAAAATGCAGATCGTTTAGTAATATTTACTTTAGCGCTTTACTCCAATGGCTTGCCCGCCTTCTTAAATGCATCGATGAGCAGAGGGAGCTCCGGTTTCAGCTTCATGGGCTCGCCCGCTGCCTTGATGGCATTGGCGGTATCCTTGAGTCCGTTGCCCGTAACCACGCTCACAACACTGGCTCCTCTGGGGATAAGCCCCTCTTCACAGGCCTTTTTAAGACCCGCGGTTCCGGTAACTCCGGCAGGCTCTCCGAATATTCCGTATCCGCCCAGAAGCTTCATCGCGGCAAGTATCTCTTCGTCCGAAACATTTACACAGATGCCCTTCGATTCCCTGATGGCATTCATCGCCTTGTCGGGATTTCTCGGTACGCCTACCGCTATGCTGTCCGCGATCGTATTCTCCTCCATAGGCTCCCACGGCTTATTCTCCATGACCGCGCGGTTGATCGGATAGCATCCGGTGGACTGCACACTGATTATCTTCGGAAGTCTGTCTATAAAGCCCGCTGCGTAAAGATCCTTCAGTCCCTTCCAGAGGCCGCCTATCGTGCATCCGTCTCCCACGGATATCGCGATGTAATCGGGCATCTTGAAATTAAGCTGTTCCGCGATCTCAAGTCCGACCGTCTTCTTACCTTCCATAAGATAAGGGTTGATGGCCGCGTTCCTGTTATACCATCCGAAACGGTCGATAGCCTCGGCCGAAAGCTTGAAGGTCTCCTCATAGTTGCCCTCAACGCTGATAACATTGGCACCGAAGATCATCAGCTGGCTGACCTTGCCCTTCGGTGCACGCTCAGGCACGAAGATGTAGGTCTTGTATCCCGCAGCGGCAGCGTTGCCGGCCAGGGACGAAGCCGCATTTCCGGTAGATGAGCAGGCAATTGTCGTCATTCCCGCTTCAGTTGCCTTTACGACCGCCATGGCCGATGCACGGTCCTTCAAAGATGCAGTGGGATTGATCCCGTCATCCTTGACCCAGAGATTGGCAAGGCCAAGCTTCTCAGCCAGCCTGTCAACCTTGTACAGGGGCGAGCATCCGACCTTAAGCTTGTTGATCCTTCCGACAACATCGGGATCAACGGGAAGGAATTCCATGTACCTCCACATGGTCTGCTCCCGCCTGTCCTTGAGCTTCGCAGGTGTCAGGGACTTTTTGATCCCTTCATAGTCATATTTGATATCAAGTATCCCGCCGCACTTCCTGCAGGTGGTCACGGTAGGGGTTGCTTCATGTTCTTCTCCGCA
>CAJOQS010000313.1 GCA_905236925.1 uncultured Lachnospiraceae bacterium
AGTGCATTATCTCCCAATTCCTTTTTTATCAGATCCTCAATGCATTGACCTTCTCATGCTCGAGACGCCAGTTTATGCATCGCATCAGATACTTTTCGTACTCTGGATTCCTGCACAGACCTTTTCCCTCAACGTCCGATATCTTGGCCACATCCATACCGTTGCAGGCTGTGGTTTTCATGACTATGTTCAGCGCGGGAACCTTCGTGTCATTCGCGATAAAGGTTCCTATACCGAAGGCGATCCTGGCCCTGCCCTTGAAATACCTGAATATCTTCGTCGCGCTTTCAAAATCAAGGCTGTCGCTGAACAGAAGGGTCTTTGTGAGCGGATCGATCCCAAGCTCCTTGTAATGATCGATCATCTTGTCGCCCCATGCGAAGGGGTCGCCGCTGTCATGACGCACACCCGAGAAAAGGGTTGCGAAGGTCAGCTGGAAATCCTGAAGGAAGCATTCGGTAGTGATGGCATCGGTAAGAGCGGTCCCGTTCAGAACACCGTATTCCTTTACCCATGCATCGAGCGCATACCAGTTTGAATAAGCCGGATTATGCTTATGGTTGCCCTGTCCCACGCACATGATCCACTCGTGCGCCATAGTCCCGACAGGCGTAAGGTTCTGCTCCTTCGCAAGAAATACGTTCGAGGTTCCCACAAAGAAGGAATTCTCATATTCACCCTGATGCTCCCTGAGCTTGGCAACCGCAAGAGCCTGCGCCTCACCCGAAAGCCTTCTTCTGAGTCCGAATTCACTGAACGCTCCGAGCTCATAGCCTCCGTCGATAAGGCTTCTGATCTTGGCGCCGAGCCTCTCGCGGAAGCTGTCCATGAGTTCATCGTAATCATGAGCCATGCGGAAGTAGACCTCGTTGACTATCGCGAGGGTCGGTATCTCGTACATTGATGTGTTAAGCCAGGTTCCCTTGGTCTCGATCGTGAGTCCGCACGGAGCATCCGTTCCGAAATAGAAATCATTGTACCTGGGCTTCCACAGTCTCAGGAAATCAACATAGGAACCCTTTATCCACCTGATCCCGTTCAGATACTCAAGCTCCTCCTCGGTAAACCTAAGCTCGCAGTACAGCTTGATCTGACGCTTGATCTCCTCGATCATTTCGGGCGTGAACTTCACGTCCTTATTCCTGCATTTGAAAGACCATGTTGTCTTGTAATCCGAAAACTGGTGATAGATTGCCTGTCCCATGGAAAACTTATAAGCATCGGTTTCCAGAAGGCTTGTGATGATCTGATCCATATGTTCTCCTCATAAGTTGCAGATGTTAAAGTGATCCTGTCAGCAAGAGCGCCTTCCGTCCGGGAGACGCTCCTGTTATAAACAAAGCTGTTATTCAGATTATTTGTTGGCTGCCTGAACAGCTGTGATCGCGATAACTCCGACGATATCCTCAGCGAAGCATCCGCGTGAAAGATCGTTGACGGGAGCGGCGATACCCTGCATAACGGGGCCGTAGGCTTCTGCCTTTGCAAGTCTCTGTACAAGCTTGTATCCGATGTTGCCTGCGTCGAGGTCAGGGAATACAAGAACGTTAGCCTTGCCGGCAACAGGTGAGTCGGGAGCCTTCGAAGCGCCTACAGAAGGAACGATGGCAGCGTCGAGCTGAAGCTCGCCGTCGAGCATAACATCGGGATATGTCTCCTTGGCGATCCTTGTAGCCTCAACAACCTTTGTAACATCGTCGTGCTTAGCGGAACCCTTGGAAGAATGTGAGAGCATTGCAACTCTTGCACTCTTGCCGGTAAGCATCTCGAAGCTCTTTGCGGAAAGTCCTGCGATCTCGGCAAGCTGGTCGGGAGCGGGATTCTGGTTAAGTCCGCAGTCAGCGAAAACAAATACGCCGTCCTCACCGTACTCGCAGTTGGGAACGATCATAAGGAAGAATGCCGATGCACTCTTAACTCCGGGTGCTGTCTTGAGGATCTGCAGGCAGGGACGAAGTGTGTTGGCGGTCGAATGGCATGCGCCGGATACAACGCCGTCAGCGTCACCCATCTTAACCATCATAACAGCGAAGGTGGTGTAATCGGTGGTAAGGCTCTGGAGCGCAAGCTCGGGAGTCATGCCCTTTGCCTGACGAAGCTCAACAAGCTTGTCAACATAAGTCTGAAGCTTCTCAGCGGTCTTGGGGTTGATGATCTCTGCGCCGGAAAGGTCGAGACCCTTGCCCAGCTCCGCGATATCAGAGGGATCACCTAAAAGAACTACCTTGGCGTTGCCCTCCTTAAGAGTGGTTGCGGCAGCCTCGAGAACTCTGCGGTCCTCTGCCTCGGGTAATACTATGGTCTTAATGTTTTTTCTTGCACGAACCTTGATGTCATCAATAAAGCTCATGATAATGCCTCCTGTATGTATTGAATAGTTAATGAATTATCTTCGCTGATCAGCTTACGACATCCCTTGTCTCTCTTGCGATAACGAGCTCCTCGTTGGTAGGGATGACAAGAAGCTTAACCTTGGAGTCTGCTGCGGTGATGTCCTTTACGGGAACACTGCAGCTGTCGGTGTTCTTCTCCTTGTCGACCTTGATGCCGTATGTGTCAAGACCTTCAAGAATGTTGTTGATGATGAAACCGTTCCATTCACTGATGCCTGCGGTGAAAACGATGCAGTCAACGCGGCCGAGAACAGCCATATACGCTCCGACATACTTCTTGCAGTCGTAAGCGAATTTATCGAGAGCAAGCTGGGCGCGGCGTCCGAGCTCTCCGCCCTTTTCAACGTTCTCACGAAGATCGCGGAAATCGGAATATCCGCCCGAAAGACCCTTGAGACCGCACTCCCTGTTCAGATAATAGGTGATCTCGTAAATATCCATGCCCTTCTTCTTGGCAAGGAATTCAACTGCGGAAGCGTCAATGTCACCGGCTCTTGTACCCATGCAGACACCCGCAAGAGGAGTAAAGCCCATCGAAGTATCAACGCAGACACCGCCCTTAACGGCACTGATCGAAGAACCGTTGCCGAGGTGGCATGTGATGATGTTGAGGTCCTTAATGTCCTTGCCGAGATACTCGGCTGCCTTGCCGGAAACAAACTTGTGGCTCGTTCCGTGAGCGCCGTAGCGCCTTACGTGGAAATCGGTGTAATCCTCATACCTGATGTTGTACATATATGCCGTCTCGGGCATGGTAAGATGGAAGGTCGTATCGAATACGAGAACCATGGGTGTTCCGGGCATAACCTCGCGGCAGGCCATAACACCGGTATATGCTGCGGGATTGTGAAGAGGTCCGAGCTCGAAGGTCTTCTTCATGAGCTCGAGTGAATCGTCGTCAACAAGCGTGGGCTTCTTGAAGTACTCACCTGAAGCAACTACGCGGTGTCCTACTGCGCTGATCTCCTTCATAGA
>CAJOQS010000314.1 GCA_905236925.1 uncultured Lachnospiraceae bacterium
TACAGGCAGGTTTTCTCGCCTTCCGGAAAGAATGTAGGTCTTACCGTGAGGTATTCGTTCGCCGAGGGAATGAGCTTTGATGAGGTTTGGAGCCGTTATCACAGCTATATTGAGGATGAGATCGCGCTTGAGAGTCCTATTATCGCGACTCTGTACAGGAATTCCTTTGTTACCGCATCCGACGGTGTGATCACGGTCGATATGCCCGAAGGCGGCATCGCGCTTTCAAAGGCGCCCACACTTGCGGGACTGATCGAGAGCATATGGCACGATCATTTCGGACATGATGTTAATGTCAGGACCGTTTATCATCAGGTTCAGAAGGAAGAAGAAGAGCCTGAGGTAATGTACGTTCCGAGAACATCTTCCGATGAAAAGGACAAAGAAGCAGAAGCACCGAAGGCGGAAAAGCCGGAGAAAACTGCTGAGCATGTTGACAATAAGGCGTCCTCCGAGAAGAAATCAGGCGGAAGGAACGAAGGCGATCCCAAGCCCTCAAAGGCTTATGACAGGTTCAGGTCGGGCTTCAGGAAAAAGGTCGAGCCTGACGATCCTGAGGTATTCTACGGAAGAAACTGCGAGGGCGAGCTCACCAGGATCGAGGATATCACCGATGACGGCGCTGAAGTCGTTGTTCAGGGAAAGATCCTTCGCACGGAGGAGCGCGAGACCAGGACTGGCAAGCTGATGATCACCGTCAGCATCAGCGATTTCACCGATTCCATCTCCTTTAAGGTCTTTCTGAATGACGATGAAAAGGATGAGGTTCCCGGCAAGCTTAAGGAAGGGAGTTTCGTAAGAGTCAAGGGATACGCCACCTTTGATACCTATGTTCATCAGGTAGTCATCGGCAATATCGCAGGTATCAAGAATATTCCCGATTTCACCGTCAAGCGCATGGATACCGCTCAGGTTAAGAGGATCGAGCTGCATGCCCATACGATGATGAGTGATATGGATGCGGTAATAGACGCCGGTGACCTTGTCAAGACCGCCCTTAAGTGGGGACACAAGGGCATAGCGATAACCGACCACGGTGTTGTCCAGTCATTCCCGGTTGCACTGCATTATCTTCAGAACAAGAAGAATTTCAAGACACCCGAGGAGCAGGAGCAGGCGAAGAATTTCAAGATCATCTACGGCTGTGAGGGCTATATCGTTGATGATGAACCCGATGAAGTCGTTGACAGGAAGGGACATTCCCATAAAAAGGGTCCCGACGGAACCTATTCCGTTGAGGATATCAGGAAAATGCCCGCGTATCACATTATCCTGCTGTGCAAGAACGATGTGGGAAGGATCAATCTGTACAGGCTTGTATCCGAATCACATCTGAAATACTACGGAGGCAAGATCCCCCGTATACCGAAAAGTCTTCTCAGAAAGTACAGGGAGGGGCTTATCATCGGATCGGCGTGCGAAGCCGGAGAGCTTTACCGCGCGATCCTGTATTCTAAGCCCGAAGAGGAGATAAGAAGGATCGCTGATTTCTACGATTATTACGAGATTCAGCAGATAGGCAACAACGCGTTCATGCTGGTCAAGGACGGCGATAAGGATGATTATCCGATGATCGAGTCTGAGGCTGACCTTAAGAGGATCAACAGGACCATCTGTGAACTTGCGGACCATGACGGCAAGCTCTGCGTGGCTACATGCGACGTTCATTTCCTCAATCCCGAGGATGAGGTTTACCGCAGGATCATCATGTCCGCTAAGGGCTTTAAGGATGCCGACAGGCAGGCGCCGCTGTATCTTCATACAACCGACGAGATGCTTGACGAGTGCGCCTATCTCGGTGCCGAGAAGGCCTATGAGGTTGTTGTTGCTAACCCCAACAAGATATTCGATATGGTGGAGCGCATCTCACCGGTGCGCCCTGACAAGGCACCGCCCGTTATTGAGGATTCGGATAAGACTCTTCGTGAGATATGCGAGCGAAGAGCACATGAGATCTACGGTCCCGAGCTTCCCAAGCCCGTAAGCGACAGACTTGAGCATGAGCTTGAATCCATCATCAAGAACGGCTTTGCCGTTATGTATATCATTGCTCAGAAGCTTGTATGGAAGTCGAATGAGGACGGATATCTGGTAGGTTCGCGAGGATCTGTAGGTTCGTCCTTTGCGGCTACTATGTCCGGTATCACAGAGATCAACCCGCTTCCGCCGCATTATTACTGCAAAAAGTGTCATTACAGCGATTTTGACTCTGATGTCTGCAAGGAATACGGAGCCAAATCGGGATGTGACATGCCCGATGCGGTTTGTCCCGTCTGCGGTGAACCGCTCGTTAAGGAAGGGCATAATATTCCCTTCGAGACATTCCTCGGCTTCTACGGAGACAAGGAGCCTGATATCGACCTGAATTTCTCGGGAGAGTATCAGTCAAAGGCTCATGACTATACCGAGGTTATCTTCGGCGCCGGACAGACCTTCCGTGCCGGAACCATCGGTGCTCTTGCCGATAAGACCGCTTACGGATTTGTATCGAAGTATTTTGAGGAGCACGGTATTGTCAAGCATGATACCGAAAAGGAAAGACTTGCGGCAGGCTGTGTGGGCGTCCGCCGAACGACCGGACAGCATCCGGGCGGAATCGTCGTACTTCCTGTCGGAGAAAGCATCTATTCGTTTACACCGGTGCAGCATCCTGCCAACGACATGGAGACTCTGACGGTCACAACGCATTTTGATTATCACTCGATCGATCATAACCTGCTGAAGCTCGATATTCTTGGTCATGATGATCCTACGATGATAAGGATGCTCGAGGATATCACCGGACTCGACGCGAAGACCATTCCCATGGACGATCCGGGAGTCATTTCCCTGTTCAAATCCTGTGAGGCACTCGGCGTTACGCCCGACGACATTGACGGAGTTGAGCTGGGAAGCCTCGGACTACCCGAGCTGGGAACCGATTTCGTTATGCAGATGTTAAAGGATACCAAGCCCGCCTGCTTCTCGGACATGGTAAAGATCGCCGGACTTTCGCACGGTACCGATGTTTGGCTGAATAACGCGCAGCTCTATATTCAGAGGGGCGATTGTACTCTTACAAGTGCGATCTGTACACGTGACGATATTATGATCTATCTGATCTCCAAGGGTCTTGAGCCGGGTCTTGCGTTCAAGACGATGGAATCGGTCCGCAAGGGCAAGGGTCTTACTCCGGACATGGAGTCGGCAATGGTTGCAAATAATGTTCCGGAATGGTACATTGAGTCCTGTAAGAAGATCAAGTATATGTTCCCTAAGGCACATGCCTGCGCTTATATGATGATGGCCTTCAGGATCGCGTATTTCAAGATCTATTATCCCCTGGCATATTATGCCGCCTACTTCAGCATCAGGGCGGGGGATTTTGATTACGCAAAGATGTGCAGGGGAAAGCAGCATGTCCTTGACTGCATGGAGGAGCTTCGGAAGATCAAGAAGCAGAGCAAGACCGGTAAGCTCTCCGCGAAGGAGCAGGGAGAATATGATGATATGCGCTCTGTTCTTGAATTCTACGCAAGGGGCTTTGAGTTTGTTCCGATCGATGTGTATAAGGCCAAGGCAAGGCATTTCCAGGTGATCGACGGTAAGCTCATGCCTTCGCTTGCTTCGATCTCGGGTCTCGGAGAAAAAGCCGCAGAGCAGATCTATGATGTTGCTTCAAAGACCAGATTTGTTTCAAGAGACGACTTCAAGAGACGCTGCAAGGTTGGCGATACGATCGTGAAGACGATGGCAGACCTGGGCATCATGGACCAGCTGCCAGAATCCGATCAGATATCTTTTGAGGATTTCTTTAAGCTGGATTCTATTGTTTGATTAAATATCAGAGGAGGTATAGTTATGGAGTACAGAAAAAGCGGTGCTGCGTACATCATCAGGATCGACCGCGGCGAAGAGGTTGTTTCAAAGCTGATGGAGGTCATCAAGGCGGAGAATATCAAGCTTGCTCATGTTGAGGCAATCGGAGCCTGTGA
>CAJOQS010000315.1 GCA_905236925.1 uncultured Lachnospiraceae bacterium
AGCGCATGCGGAAAGACTCCCGGAAGGGAGTATATCAGACCCCTCATGGAAAAAGGCTATGACGGGGTGATAATCACAGACCACTTCTACAGGGGAAATACCAGGGCGGACAGGGATCTGCCCTGGCCTGAGTTTATAGACGAATACTGCCGGGGCTACGAAGAGGCAAAAGACGAGGCGGATAAGCTCGGATTCAAGGTGTTCTTCGGCTGGGAGGAGTGCTTCAGGCCGGATGAGTACCTGGTTTACGGACTTGACAAGGAATGGCTCAAGGCACATCCCGAAATGCTCACATGGGATCATAAGACCTACTATGAGAAGATCCGCGAGGCAGGAGGCTGTGTGGTATGTGCACATCCCTTCAGGGAACGCGATTACGTCAACCGGGTAAACCTTCATCCCTTCCAGTGCGACGCGATGGAGGTAAGCAACTTCGGAAACCCTCCCTATCAGGACATACTGGCCTATAACTTCTGCAAACAGCGCGGGATTGTGATGACCTCCGGTTCAGATATGCACAGGGTCGAGGTGCTTGAAACAACGCCCTGCGGCATGCTTTTTGATGAACCCCTGAATTCCATACAGGATTTTGTGCGCTGCATACTGACGGGGAAGGGCTTTACTCCTATAATCCCCGAGGACCGGAAGATAATGACTCCGGAAACCGTAAACACGCTTTCAATGTTCCTCTTTGACGAGAACAATGTCGGAAAGGATGTCGTTCTCAAGGATATTTTTCCCGATGCATGACAGGCGGACCCACTCCGGCAATACCGGAACGGGTCCGCTCTTGCGTGATAAAACAAGCAATGGTACTATAGAAGGAGAAGTAAAAGGATTGTGCCGGATACTGTTTGCGGGCACGGATCGGAGTTTTTATGCGAAAAAGGGTTGCCGCCGTTGTGATGCTGTTCGTTATGGCAGTCTCTTCACTTGCGGGATGTTCAAAAAAAACGGTGTCCTACAGGGATAATCTTGACGCGTACGTTAAAACGATGGATTATCACGATGGTTTTACCATCCTTCAGCTGACGGATATCCACTGGAGCGGAGCGAGCAATGTCGGCTCCGACGATTTCGGATGCAGAAGGTATCTGAAAAAGGTCATCCGTGAAGCGGAGGCTCATACCGGAGGGATCGATCTTATCGAGGTGACGGGCGATACCTTTATGCTGTCCAATTCCGCGGCGGTCGAGAGCTTCATTGAGTTCATGGACGGTATCGGGATCCCCTATGCGATGATCTGGGGCAATCATGACCGTCAGAGTACATATAATCCCAACTGGATATCAAGAAGGTTCATGGAGGCACCGAACTGTCTTTATACGGAAGTCGAAAACGATGACGTTCATGAGCGTTCAAATTACGTGATCAACCTTATCGGACCCGAAGGCACTGCAGCCTGGCAGATAACACATCTTGACAGCGGAGCGAGTTACCGGAAGAACGCATTCGAGTTCAATCTGACATACGATTATATCCGTGACGACCAGCTCGCATGGATGAGTGCCGAGCATGACGCTGTCGGGAAGGATGTCCCCGTGGTATGCTATTATCACATAGCGCAGGCGGACTACGACAATGCCTGGGATGCGATCAATTCGGGAGCGGAGGGCTACAAGTCCGGGTTCTTCAGGACCGAGACCTTCGCGGCATCGAAATATGCCAGATCAATGGGACCGGTATTTCTTGCAAACAATGTCAAAGCCTCGTTTGTAGGGCATGCGCATGCCGATGACTGGACTGTTACGACGCCTGACGGGATAATCTACGGACTCGGTGTTAAAAGCGGATATGAGCTGTATTACGGAGATATCAAGGCGGGGTATGAAGGAGCCGGATTTGAGGTGACACAGGATTTCAAGCTTTCGGGTGCTTCTCTGGTCACGCTGAAGGATACATCCGGCGGACTTAAACTTGAACATCTTTATCTTAACGAAAGGGACGAAGGTGATTTCGTTATGTGGGTGGAGTATTGATGAGAGAGTTTTTTGCAAGACCGAACAGGCTTGTGTTCGATCTGGGTGACAAGGGCAGACGTGAGAGGTTCTTCTATCACATCGTCTTTGCTGTAACATTTTTTGCCGGCGCTTTTCTGTTCTGGGAATTCATGTATGAGCTCTGGAACATGATAGGAGCCGCTGCGAGCGGTTCGCCCGAGAAGGCACTCGAGGATTTCCTGAGGATGCTTCCTCTGACGCTTACGGGCTTTACTCTGATCTACATCGCGATATTCACTCATAATGCCTATCGTGCCGGAAGTGCGGCCTCCAGAAGGAATAAGTGGAAGGCCGGCGGGATCGTGACAATAGTTATGGGTCTTGTGATCGCGGGCTATATCATAACAGGACTTGTGAGAGGAGAATACGCCTCCGTTGTCGAAGGCTATCTTACTCCGCTCTTTCCTCTTGATGTGATGATCGGAGCGGTGCTTTTCATCGTATTCGGCTTTGTGTCGCTGAACTATGCGCGCTTGCTCAGGGAGGAGCCCAGGGAGCTCAATTATGTGAACGATCTGTCACGGAGCGGGCGGCGCTTATGGGTATTCGGACCCTTGAAGCTCGTGAGCCTTCTTTTCGGACTGTGCGGCTTCGCTGCCTGTGTCAGGGGCTTCTGGGTGCTTGACTTCACACACGGGGGAGTCTTCTACAGCGTAATGCTCTGGCTGAACTATTTTACCGCGTTTGCCATGGCAGCGGCTTACAAATATGTTTTCTGCGAGCTGAAGAGTACCTTCCGTCAGAAGGCTGCTGTGAGGCTGGGTTTGTTCTTCCTCGTTACCAACTTTATCCTGTTCGGCTTCTTTATGGTTTCCGTTCAGATATATCCGGAGGCGCCGAACACCAATGCCTTCGGCCTTTTGCCGATAGATTTTACCGCCAGTATGAACGCGTTCGCTGTACTGTACGGAGCAAATAATCTCCTTACGCCGCTCATTGCGGTTAT
>CAJOQS010000316.1 GCA_905236925.1 uncultured Lachnospiraceae bacterium
GACTCCTCCGTTTCAGCAGTCACATATTCGGAGCCATCGTACTCTGCTTTCTCAGCTTCAGCGGCTCCGTATCCGGCCTGCCCGCTTTCGTCCTCCGCAGCTGCGGATACTTCTTCCGCCGCACTGCCAGTATAGTACTCCTCCCGGTCGGGAGCCCCGCTCCTTTCCTCTTTTGGAGTTCTGTGCATAACATCGGCAAGCTCTCCGAGATAATACGCCTTAAGCGCCTTCGCGCGGTCAACGAATTCACCGTCGCCAAACCAGGTCACAATGTCGTCGCACTCGCGGATGCAGTCATCCTTTCTTCCGGCCTTGTGGTAAAGCTTTGCCAGCTCATAAGCCCAGGAATCGATGTACTCCGCTTCCTTGAGCTTCTCAAGGCTTTGGATCAGGGTCTCGGTATTCTTGCCCTTTATCTTATCAATGCTGTATCTGAAGATATGATTATAGAAATCGTCCGGTGCCAGATCCCTGAACTCGCGGAAGTATTTCTCGGCTTCCTCCACCTTTTTCAGTCTGACGGAAAGATTGATCAGCTGCATCAGCAGACTTCTCGATTTCTTACGGGAATACAGTTCGGAAAGACATTCGCCGGCCTTCGCGAGCATGCCGCTCTCAAGATAAAGATCGGAGATCAGCGTCAGATCAGAATTGCTCTTGACCTTGGCGGGCTCGGTCTGCTCCGCCAGAGCCAGTGCCTCTTCGTTCTTTCCTGCTCGGATATACTCCTTTATCTGCTCCATCCGTACAAAATTCCTGTAGCGTTCCAATTTCAAGCACCTGCTTTCCCTTGCTTTATTGTATTCCCCCGCACAGCAGCTTGTACAGCTGCGCCAGTGTAAGTCCGGGCTCCGAACTCCCGAGCAGTTCCTCTTTCTCCCCAAAGGCTCTGCTCTTACCTTCTTCCATGATGCAGAAATGTGTGGAGATCCGTTCGACCTCCTCCATGTAATGTCCCACAAAAATAACGGATTTGCCTCTCTCGCGGAGAGCCTCTATCGCGGCCAGTATCTGATCGGCAGACTGCATATCGATCCCGGTCGTAGGCTCGTCGAGAACCACCAGCTCCGGATCGCTCAGCAGAGAAACGCCGATGTTCAGCCTTCGCTTCATGCCTCCCGAGCACTCGCTGACACGCTTCCTCAGCATATCCCGGTCAAATCCTATGATACCGCTGACACGCTCTATCTCGTCATTGATCCGGTTGGAGGGAACCCCGTAGCTCTTCCCCCAGAATTTCAGATTGTCAAGTCCGGTCAGAGATTCGTACAGCGCGATCTCCTGAGGAACAAAGCCCATCCTTCCGCGGATCGCGTCCGGGTGCCGGGAGATGTCCTCGCCGTTATAGAGTATCGTTCCCGCATCCGGTTTGATAAGTGTCGCTATCATGGACACGCAGGTCGACTTGCCAGCTCCGTTTGATCCGATGATGCCGAGCACCTGTCCGGAATCCACGCTGAAGCTCAGTCCGTCAACCACACGCTGTCCGTGGTAGTTCTTAACGACATCCTTTAATTCAAGCATATGATTTACCTGTATTCTGCAGCATTATCACATATTCTTGTAGAAATCGAGCGTTCTTAAAAGCTCCGGCGGAACCTCGACGTTCTTGGCTTCTAACGCCTTGAAGCGCAGGGAAAGATCGTGAGCCTTCTTTGCGCGCTCCCTTATGCAGCGGGCAAAGGCCTCCTCGAATATGGGCTGCTTGATAAGCCCGTTCGTTATCGACTTGGAGAACGGGCAGTAGGTTGCGAGCATCTCGCGGACAACCTTGTTCAGGCGCACCGATCCGGTGCTTTCCGCCTTGATCCAGACTTCGTAATCGTACGTAAATATCTGACGGAGGTTGTTTCTTCCGCGCTGTATCTGCAGCTTGACCTTTTCCTTTCTTTCCTCGGAAAGATCGTGGTTCTTGCGGTAATACTGTATGTAGTCCGAGTATTCCGCCGTAAGTGACCTAACCTGAATATTGTTCCAGTTAACGCCCTGAACAGTTTTGCACAGCGACCATCTGAAATTACCGAAGGCCCTGATCATGATATCCTTGAGGTTAAGGTAGCAGAGAACCGGAGCGAAGAACCTTCCCTCGGTATCCCTTTTCCTTCCGGTGATCTCCTGCCACATGATGATATTCTCGCCCACATTCGGATACTGAACGAATACGGGATATACATTCTTCATTTCGTATTCCCTGTCGATTCCGGCAAATTCATCCACAAACAGGGTCTCTCTGTAGAATATCGAGAAGTCGATCGCGGTCAGATCCTCAACCGCAAAGTTGATCTTCTCGGTTGAAACATATGCCTTGTTCAGGTCGGACGAGAGCTGGCCCGAATAAAGGAAAGGAACAAATACCGAAAGCTGACCGCTGACAACCCTTGCAGAGTGCAGCATAACGTTTCTTATCTCGTATTCGATCCTCTTCGCAGGTGTTTCGAGGAACATCCTCTCCTGCATATCGTCGATCTCGCCGCTCTTCTTCTGTTCCCTGAGATATTCGGCGAAGTCCAGACCCATGTCGTTCTTTGAGGGTTCCTTCTCGCCGTTGTAGATGGCACGCAGCCACTCGGTCATTGAATAAACGCGGCTGGGCTTGTCAAGCCTTGTTTTCTTAAGGGAAAGGATCCCGGCAAGCTGCTCGGGCGTGATCAGCTTCTCGCTGATAAAACCGTAGTCAAGGAAGAGCTCGACAGCCTTTGGAAGCTTCGGGAACTGCATTGCCTCGACAGCGGCAAGATAATACAATCCGTAGAAATAATCGGTCATTGACCTGCGGAGCTTTCTGACATTCTCCTCGGTGCTCTCCTTGTCCGGAAGCTCCATGAACTCCGTAAGGAGATCCTCGAACTGCTGCGCACGCTCCTCGTTATAGCTTGCGAATTCAACGATCTGACGGTATGAGTTCGTCAGCTGTGCAACCGTGGCGGCAACAGAGCTGTCTACAGCCGTGTTGTCCTCTTCCTCGCCTTCCCTGAAGTCCTTTCCGGACTTGTATGCGTTGAGCATCTCGTCGATCGCGGGCGCATTGTCCCTCCAGTCCCTGGTCGTCTGCGTTCCGATCAGTGCCTTAACGGTATCGACAAAGCCGCGGCAGTCCTTGAGCATGCCGTCGATGGGCGCGGTATCTCCACCGTTCTTCTTCATATCGATCGCAAGTCCGAGAAGATTGCGGAATAAGCAGTTCTCCTCGTTGCCGACAAGCATCATATAGACCTTTTCAATGTAATCGGATGCCTCCTCGCAGGCCTCCGAAAGATCGATCTCGCACTCGGCGAACCTCTTCATCTCATCGATCGCGAGCTTGGGGCTGAAGCCGAAGAAGGTTTTGACCGCTTCGTACGGGATCTTTGAATATTCAAGCAATGCCTGCAGTGAAGGCATCTTTTCGACATCAGAGGTAAAACGCTCCACAGAAGAAACCTCGGGAAGCATTCCGGCCTTGCACTTATACTGTGTCGCAAGACTCAGGAAGGCATCGTAGCCGCCCTTCAGACTCTTGTACAGTTTCTCCGAGCAGTCCATCAGCTTCTGGTGCTGCCTGTACAGCTCCGTAAGCAGGCGGACGTGATTATAAACCGCTATTCCGCTGTAGTCCTTATTTGCGGAGAGAAGTGCCGTAAGTCCGGTATCCCCGTCCGCCGATACAGCATATATGGATGAATTCTCGGTCACTTTGGAGGTGAATCCGGGCATCTCCTCGTTCATCTGCTCCATTCCGATGACGCTTCCCGCGCCGGCAGCCACGCCAACCCCTCTGTTGGCGATCATTACCTTTCCTTTGAGCAGCATGTACAGACAGCCGTCTGCCATTCCCTCTTCCAATACCACGGTTCCCGCGGTGACCTGATTGGTTGAATTAAGATTCATATACAAGCCCCATTTCCAGTGTATATAACTATTCATTTTCATTATACGTTAATGGCTTATGAAACGCAATCGATAACAAAAAAGATTCCTGCGCCTTCCGGGCAGGAATCCTACGTTTCCGATTATCTCATAAAAAAGCCGCGCGTCCGGCTTCGAATGGAAAATATCACCGTTACCCGCACAGTTAACTCGGTCCAGGCAACCTCACAACACACAGGAAGCACCGCTTAGTGCTGCTGTATTCCTACCCTGACACGGTTCACGGGTTACTGTTGTGTGAGACCCAAACGTCAACATCACTTATGCGGGGCTGCATAACACGCCCCACCCTCGGCAGAACATCACCCCTGCTATAGCGGATTGCAGGTACAGGGCACCGCTGACTCCCCGGCTGCGCGACAGATGATAGTATAGCGGCTTCACCGCTAATTGTCAAGAATTCGGATCACTCGCCCAGACCATCGACGATTCCGAGCATCGCGATACCGATGATAACCACCGTAACAGCAATATACTGGCGTGTCGTCAGCTTCTCCTTCAGGAAGATGCGTGACAGGATCAGCGAAACGATACTGTAGGACGCGATCATGGGTGCCGCAACAACGCCATTGCCGCTCATCGCGTAAACGTATGTGGCCTGTCCCGCGGTTTCAAACACCGCCGCAAGAATCCTGAATATCTGGTCCTTTAAACGCAGAGGCACAAACTCTCCGGAAGGAGCAGCCTCTTCGGTCTTATTCGAAGCAACCCTGATGTTGTCGTCGAGATCGGCAAGAGCCTTGATAATGGCCTCATCATCCTCGTCGTCAAGTCCCGCAAGAACAGCCGCGTTCTCTTTTGCGTTCTGCTTATTCGAGGGAACGGCGTCCTTCTTCCTGTATTCCGCAGCCTGTTTGATCATCAGGAATATGAAAATGATGATTCCGCATGCAAGGAAGGTAAGCTCATAGGAAACATTCGCAACTGCCTCAAAGGTATCCTCGGTCACACCGACGAGAGGAGTCGCCTCAATGTCGTCAAGATAGAACGCGTCAAAGAAGGTTCCGAGAGAATCCACGATCGCGTAGATTATCGGCATAAGGAACGCTATGATACCGATGCGGTATTTCTCGTCCGCAAGCCTGTCCTCCTCGGGAAGGAGGGCTCTGTCCTGCTTAAGCTTAAGTCTCTCTAAAAGTCCGAGCGCGAATACGCCAAGACAGATAAGCACAACTGCAACTGCCGAAAGAGCATCCATAGTCTGACCGAGGATCACAAGGCAGAGAATGCAGGTGATCGCTCCCGACGAGTTCTGTATCGGGGACGAGATCGAAAGCTCAAGATATCTGAGTCCGAAATACCCGACAGTCATCGAAAGGATGTACATCGCCGATACGGGCATGTAGATAAGCAGATTCCTCGGATCGTAGCCGATGTCGTTAAGAAGCAGTGTCGCAATGGCATGACCTCCCATGATGAATCCTACTATCATAGAGGTTTTCAGATGGGAATACTTGTCCCTCTCATTGGCACCCTTTTTGTAGAAAAGATCCGCGACGCCCCATGCGAGGGTCGTGATCAGTGCGCAAATAAACCACATAAAAATTCTCCCTTAATATAATATAGAGTGGGTTCCCAAACCCACTCTAATAAAATACAGAAAGAAGTATATCCCGTCAAGGGAAAAAGAGCAAATAAATGATCAGGCAGGGAAATTGATTATCTCGCACATCTCGTCGGTGCTGCCGATCATGTCATCGACCATTTCAAATACAGCATCCTCGATGGTCTCGGCCGGAGCCTCGTACTCGTCCGCTTCCGCGATGCCGAATGCGGCCTCCGAACGGATCGCTTCAACTTCTTCGAAGCTCTGCTCCGTAACATCCGCCATGACCTTCATATCCAGGATACCGGTAAGGCTGCAGAGCATCCTGAGCTCCCTTTCCTTCTCCGTTCTGAGCCGGCGGACCTGCTTAAGCTGCCCGAACATTCTGTATCCGTGGATAGGATTCCTTCTGCCGTTCTCGATCTCCTCCATCAGAGCCGAAACAGTTTCGTCGATCATTCCGAGCTCAACCTCGAGATTGGTGATGTACTGTTCCGCGTTGGCGTAGAACTCGGCCTGCCTGCGTGCAAAATCAAACCAATCGTTCCTTCTTCCGTCATAGGGTGTTCTCTTTCTGGCTTTTTCCATTTCTGACTCCTCCTTTGGGTCGCTGCTGTTTTCTTTGATGACCTGATCATAAATCCGGAGGTGTCCGATAAAAATGCCTCGATCCGAGAAAAAGCATTGAATCATATCCCGGCGCATGATACTATTATCTCAAAGAAAAACACACCGACAGGAGGGCCATATGTCAAGAGGGAGCAATCAGAAGTTTAAGTTCACGTACCTTATGCAGATCATGCTTGAAAAGACCGACGACGAGCACTCGCTGACCATCGGTCAGATCCTGGACGAGCTCGCCAAATACGACGTAACCGCCGAGCGCAAGAGCATTTACACCGATCTTCAGGACATGACCGAGAAATTCGGAATAGAGATAATCAAGGAACAGGTCGGGCGAGAGACCTATTATCACGTCGGCACAAGAGAGTTTGAGCTGGCCGAGGTGAAGCTTCTGATCGATGCGATCCAGTCTTCAAAATTCATAACGGAGCGAAAGTCGCGCGAGCTGATAAAAAAGATCAAGAAATTTGTAAGCGAACCCCAGGCCGGTCAGCTTCAGCGCCAGGTATACGTTCAGGGCCGCATCAAGACCATGAACGAAAGCATTTATTACAGCGTCGACGAGATCCACAACGCCATTACCCATAACAGGAAGATCAGGTTCCAGTATTTCCACTGGCAGCCCGACAAAACCCAGTACATCCTTCACGGCGGAGATTGTTTCGTAGTCAGTCCCTGGGCACTGACCTGGGATGACGAATATTACTACCTGGTCGCCTTTGACGACTTCAGCCGCACCTGCAAGCACTACCGCGTCGACAAAATGATCAAGCCCCAGATGATCGACGAGAAGCGTGAAGGCGAGGAGGAGTTCAGGGATCTGGACATGGCAGTCTACTCAAAGTCCACCTTCGGAATGTACGGAGGCGAGAAGAAGCGCGTGAAGATACGCTTCCACAATAAGATGAGCGGCGTGTTCATAGACAGGTTCGGCAAGGACATCGCCTTCGTTCCCGTAGACGAAAAGCACTGCGAGCTGAACGTCGATATCTTCATAAGCCCTCAGTTCTTCGGATGGATATTCGGCTTGGGCAAGGATGTCCGGGTCATCGGCCCCGACGAAGTGGTCGAAGCGATGAAGGAGCAGGCCCGCGTGTTTCTTGAAGGGTACGGATCGCAGGAATGAGACCGTCAGGTCTCCGCACGGTTGAAAAAAACGCCCGGCGTTGTATAATAAGCTGTAACAAAAGGAGGTTATCTTATGAACAGGATTAAAAGACTCGTTTGTTTTATCATTTCACTTTGCATCATAACCGGCCTTGCAGTGTCACAGAGCGCTCCCGCAGAGGCGTCCGCAAAGCAGGCTTCGATCAAAAAGCTGGCCTTGTCGGATCTCGATAAGAATGCCGATTGGATCGTGACCCTAGGCAACGACCTCTATATGGTCGGCAATGACGTTGTCGGTTACAGGAACGTTTACCGCATTACCACGAACAAGGGCAAGATCAAGACCGAGCCCGTAAACCTTGAATCAAAGATATTCCGGCTTCCGTGCAATATATATAACAACCGGAGTTTTGTTTACAACGGCAATTATGCCATTTTCGCGGAAGAGGATGATGAGCAGTACTACGCCACCGTCATCGCGGTCGTAAAGTACGATGCTGCGACAAATACCATCTCCGATGTGCTGTATACGGAAGAGCCCAAGAATGACTATGCCGTGAACAGCAGCGGTCAGGTCATGATCTATGACCGCAAGGAGCGTGCTTTTATAATCTATGATAAAAAAGGTTATCAGACGAATAAGATATATCTCCCCAATACAGAATGTGTTACAAGCCTTCCCTGGCAGGGAGAAAACGTCGGCTACTATCTGACATATGGTCAGGGAGACGCGATCCTGACAGCGGTCGACTGGTACGGAAGCGAGACCCAGGTGGCCCACGACCTGTATGTGGCCGCCGGCTCCGGCAGATATAACTATGATGGCAAGTACGTGCCCGATGAAGTGTCCGAGAACGCAAAGTATAATATCAACGGTGATTACTTTACCTCGGATTATAAATATTACCAGACAGTTTACGTCTATACCGGCTACAACTATCTCAAATATGACGGGATCAAACTCAAGGACGGTCGTTTCATAATGCGTTACATGAACAGGTTTTACGGTTCAAAAGCAGTTGCGCAGATAGAAACGGGTACACTGGCCGATTACGAAGAGACCTTCTCCTGCTTTGCCCTGTGCGACCTGGCAACAGGCAAGTTCCTGACGCCGGAGTATAACAGCATGACCACCTCCGACAACGGAACGACATTTACCGTTTATAACAAGTCCGGCAAGAAGGACAGGAAATACGGATATATCGATATAAACGGCAAGGAGCTTGGCTGGTTCGATAAAGCGGGCGACTTTTATGCGGGCGGCAAATATGCCCCTGTCGTAAAAAGCGGCAAGCTCTATCTGATCAACAAGAAAATGAAGCGTCAGAGCAAGACACTGAAGGCCAGCGGCATAACTACGGTTGTTACCCTTGGCCCCCAGCTTTACGGATATGTAAAAGATGGAAAGGTATACCTGTTTACGATGTAAAAGATTTATTGCAGGCTTCTGAGCCTGGATACGGCCTCAAGGCATGCAAAGTAGTAAAGCAGTGCCTGTTCGTTCGCCTGCCAGATCCTGTGTCCGCGTTTAACGGCGCAGACTACATAGCCCTCCGTTCGGTTCATGATATCCGCTCTGGCTATCATGACCGACCCGAGGCCGTGCATCTCGAGCGCATTATACAAGGCAGGGCTTGATTCGCGGAGGCTTTCTATATTGTTGTCGGTAAAGATCGCTTCACTCATGACATTGCCGACATCGTGCGCATCTTCATTGAAGCGGTCGTCAAGGAAGGCAGTCATTCTGCCTTCCTGTCCTATATAGTACAGATCGTGGATCTGCATCATTTCATTGAACAGCGGGACTGCGGCTCTGAGTCCGTCACCAAAGTTATCGTACTGCTCTATGCATTCCTTAATAACGCGCATATCTGTGTATATGTCGCGCTGGGCAAGCTTCTGTATCTTAATGTCCCTGTCGTTTTTCTCGTCATATACGTTGGCGCAGTTACGTCCCCTGCGTTTTCCCACATACAGCATTTTATCGATCAGTTCAAAAAGATCGGTAAAATTGTCGGCATCGGACGGATACGAGGCGCATCCGATCGTGCCCGTTATCATAACCTCTCCGTCCTCAAGTCTTATATTCTTTCTGAGGACCTCGCGGCTTTCAAGCATGGCATCGTAGTATTCCGTATTCGTCGCGAAATCCCGCTCTCCCGGGAGGATCAGCAGCAGCTCGTCACCTCCGAACCTTCCTGCCAGGCCCATTTCCGAGGCATAAAGAGCCAGCGACTCAGCCACCTTCATGAGAACAACATCTCCGGAGCTGTGTCCGAAAGTGTCATTGATATATTTAAAGTTGTCAAGGTCTATTATCGAAAACGAAAACGGAGTTCCTGCCGCAATGAGCGAATGAACAAACTTCAGGGAGTAATTCCTTGAAAGTATTCCCGTCAGGGGATCGAGCATCTCCTCAAGCGGAACATCCTCCAGGATCCTGTCAAAGAACGGATATCTGCGAAGCTCGCTTATCCCGTACATCACCTGTGAACCGTCCGACTTGTTTCTTCTTCTCAGGACATCCGTTATATCCACAAAGCTCCCTACAAGCCCGACGATCTTATCATTCTCGTACAGGGGCCGTTTTGACGCGATGATATCCCTTTCTTCGCCGCGGATGATGCATTTGCCCTGAACCTTATAGGTGCTTTCGCCTGCCAGAACGCGAAGCTCGTCCTGACGGTAAGGCTCGGGATCGCTGTGCCATCCCATGTCCTCATCCGTTTTTCCGATAAGGACATCAGCACTTTCAAACCCGTAGAAATCGAGGAATGCCTGGTTTACGCCAAGAAAGCGGCGCTCCTTATCCTTCCAGAAAACGCAGTCCTGCGAAGTGTTGATGATATTGTCAAACAGTTCTACGGTCATCCTCATGATAGTTCAGCAA
Source organism: uncultured Lachnospiraceae bacterium (assembly GCA_905236925.1). Lineage (GTDB taxonomy): Bacteria > Bacillota > Clostridia > Lachnospirales > Lachnospiraceae > RUG11977. The sequence goes on from CAJOQS010000316.1 coordinate 10,074, forward strand.
GCTCCTTTTCGTGATCTTTTATAATTCATCCATGTACGCCCGAACCTTCCCGATAAGCTCGAGATCGGCCGGAAGCCACGCAACGGAATCTATTTCATCCCTCGTAAGCCAGCGCGCCTCTTCTGCCTCCAGAAGACGCAGGTCGCCTTCGACGACCTCGCACCAGAAACAGTCCATCGATAAATGGAACGACGGATAATCATACTCTACCGTGTCGATAAGTTCTCCGACACGGACAGTGGTCGCCAGTTCCTCCCGGATCTCACGCACAACCGCCTCCTGCGGTGTTTCGCCGTCTTCTATCTTCCCTCCGGGAAATTCCCAGCCTCCTTTGAATTCTCCGTACCCCCGCGCTGTCGCAAATATCCTGCTCTTTCTCTCAAACGAATCACAGATCACTGCCCCAACTACTCTAACAGTTTTCAAACCTCAAGCTCACCCCATCACCGCTTATAAATCGATTATCTCACAACCGGCTGCTCCTGAAAAGCCTTATGACAGAATTCAGCCATTTCATCCACAGATTCTATCATGCCCTCCCTGACCCACAGGCACAGGATCCTCTGAAATGCGGCAGCCATTGCGCGCTTTCTGTATCTGGTCATGCGGTCGTCCGACGAATACATAGAATCAAGGACCGAGCGGGCGATCATCTCACCGTTCAGTGAAAGATTTGCATCGAGGATGGTATTGATCACATCCGCATTTTCCTTAATGACCTTAAAGCATTCTTTAAACCACAGATAAGTGTTTTCCTTAAACTCTGGCTTGGAAATGAATTCGTTCGTAAGTGCCGTTATCTCTTCGCAAAGATTCTGCAGGATCTCTTCCTTTGTGGAATAATTGCGATAAAACGCCGTCCTTGACACTCCCGACCGCTTAACAAGCTCCGTTATCGTTATCCTGTCAATGGGCTTTTCCTTCATCAGCTGCATCAGCGCGGTTGCAAGGCACTCGCGCGTTAATCTGTTTGACTCTGCATTATTCAGACGCAATACGTTTTTCTCCTGTATCACGGTTCCCGTTTTGTCCTGCATATCCTTTATATCCCCTCCGGCTGCGATGATAGCGCTTAGGGCTTTACAAAAAACGCGGGATTTGTAAAGTCAGAACAAATACACAGCCTTTTGTTTAGTCCGCAGTTCCAAGTGTTGACGCTCAAAGAGCTCGGCGTTACACTTGTAACGTCAGCTACAAATATAACATCAGAATGTGAGAAATGCAATGAAATACCATATACTGTATAATCCGTCATCCGACAACGGCCGGGGAGGCGCGGATGAGGAAGCTGTCGAGAAGCTCCTTGCAGGCAGCGAGATAGTAAAACAGAATATCATTTCGATCGACACTCAGGAATATATCCGCAGCGAGACCGCGCCCGACGACATCATACTTATCTGCGGAGGTGACGGTACGCTTAACCGTTTTGTCAACAGCATCGATGTCGAGAACGTCAACAGGCGCATCGATTATTACGCAGCCGGAACCGGAAATGATTTCTTCCGTGATCTTGGGCTTGCCAGAGGGGTTATCGCAGAAAACATCAACGCCTGCATCACCGGTCTTCCCAGGGTCACGGTAAAGGGAAAGACTTACAGGTTCTTTAACGGCGTCGGTTTCGGGATCGACGGTTACTGCTGTGAAGTCGGTGACCGCATGCGTGCGGCAGGTAAGACCGATATCAACTATGCCGGTATAGCGATAAAGGGTCTGCTGTTCCATTTCAAGCCCGCGAACGCTACTGTAACGATCGACGGAAAGACGACCGGATACAGGAAGGTCTGGCTCGCGCCTACCATGAAGGGACGCTTTTACGGCGGAGGAATGATGCCTGTTCCCAAACAGGACAGGGGCGACACCGAAAAGAAGCTGTCGGTGCTTGTCTGGCACGGTTCCGGGAAGCTTAAGACTCTGTCGATCTTCCCGGGTATATTCAAGGGTCAGCACCTGAAACATTCCGAATGCTGCAAGAGTTTTTCCGGAAAAACCGTCAACGTCAGATTCGACCGTCCCTGCGCACTCCAGATAGACGGCGAAACGATAACCGGAGTCGAAGAATATACCGCTGAAGCATAAGCCATTCCACATAAACCCTTATATAAATTGCATGCAGACCGGGAGCGCCCTTGACAAAGAGCGCTCCCGGTCATATAGTGGAGACTGTTCGCGCTTTGGGGAGATGTTATTGCAGCATCATTGCTCCCCGATATCGGAACGTAATATTTTTCAGGGTGAAAGGAACAGTTATGAAAAGAATTGTATCATTTATGCTCGCACTCCTTGTTATCGCGGGAGTGTTTGCATCAGCAGGCGCGGTAAAGGCAGAAGCCGCCGCTGCAAAGCTCAGCAAGAAGAAGCTGACTCTTGAAGTCGGCGAATCGAAGAAGATCAAGGTTAAGGGAACAAAGGCCACCGTTGTCTGGACCTCCTCGAACGAAGAGGTTGCAGTTGTCAAGAAGGGCAAGATCACAGCAAAGGGTGAAGGCAAGTGCGATATCATCGCTGCCGTCGGTTCAAAGAAGCTTACCTGCAAGGTTACCGTTAAGGCTGCAAAGGAGACTCCTTTCGATTCATCGGTAAAGCTCAAGGACATCAAGTTCCCTGCAATGAGCTCATGGGAGACCGCCATGGATGTAACCGAAACCGAAGACGGTCTTACGATGGTAACTTATTTAGACGAAAGCTCCGATGTTATCCGCTCGGTTTTATATGAGGTTGCCGAACTCCCGGGAGATACCGATCAGACACTCACGGATGCGGAGTTCAAGATCTTCGCCCAGTATATGGAGCAGGTATTCTCCATATCATTCGGAGCAACGGATATGAGCTCAGAGATCATCAAAGATTCAGGCAAATTATACGGCAGTGCTACCGGCACTTTAGTTTCGAACGGATTGGAGCTTCCTTTCCGGTTCTGCTATAAGATCGAGGGCAACTACCTTGTAGCCACCGGCGCTTTCGAGTACTCCGACAAGCTCTCCGCAGAAGCCGCCAGGATCGCCCTTGACGCATGCAAGGGTGCAAAGAAGAAATAACTGAATAAATAATTGCAGCTCAAGTTCCGGCGAAAACGTCTACATCTTTTGCGAATTAACGTGCATATTATTTCGAATCATGATATACTTACTTAAGTTCCTTATTTCACAACTCATGATCGGAGGGAATGTAGATGGCTAATAATTCTTTTGTACCAATGCGCAGGATAATGGCTATACTTGTCTCACTTGTTATCGTTATCCTGTCTTTTAACACAGAATCCGCACATGCCGCCGAGTCGAAGGCTCCCGCTGTTCCGGAATTCGGGCTGAAGGTTTCCGACGATGAAAGCGTCTTTACGTTTACGATCTCAAAGACGCAGAATGCGGACGGATACCGTATTTACGCCAAGGAACCCGGAAGCACCAAGTACCGGACCGTCGCGACTATCAAGAAGAACGGGAATAGTGTCAGGACCTATACGTATTCACCTTTTAATCCCGGCAAGTACACATTCAGGATCAAGGCATACAGTAAAAACGGCAAGAAGAAGGTCTGGTCGAAGGTATCTGCTACCCAGACCGTCACCGTTAAATCAGATATCCTCTCGCGTGTCCCCGTGAAGATCAGGTTCGCCAAAGGCACCCGCACCGAGATAGTGGCAGGGAGCAGCGAGCCCGGCGGAACCGACCAGAACCGATATGTATTCGAATACGAATGCGACGAAGGCCTTGAAAAAACGGAGATACGCCTGTTTATCGTTAATTCGGACGGAACGCGCGCTAAAGAGTCTCCTTTCCTGTATTACGAGAAGGAATTGTCGATCGGCGCTTTCAGTCTAGGCGAGTGCTACGCTGTTCTTTACGCGTTTGGAAGCGATGCCGATGTGGACTTCAGAAATCCCCTGGCCCGCTCCGAGAAGATCAAACTCAGCTGTATGGACAAAGACGGCAATACGTCTCTCAAGTACAATGATATTACATTCAAGGACGGTCTTGCGTATTACGGACTTGCTCCGACAGAGTATATCACGGATGAGGCTTTGAAAACAAAGCTCAAGGCCGCTCCCAAGGATCACGATATCATTCTGTACAATGGCGACAGATATAGATGGGATGATGTCGGACCGTTCAAATATGTTCCCGCTGAATGGCGAATCCTGGAACAGACCGAGGACTATGTCCTTCTTATGCGCAACAGCATTTCGGACGGAGGCGGATATGACGGCTGGAGAGAAGCGAAGACTACCACGTGGGCGACCAGCTGTATGTATTACATGCTCAACCGTTCTCATGAATATACAAAAGAAGAAAAAACATTCAGCCCTATGCTTGATCTTGGAGACGAACGTTCTCTGATCGAGATCGACATCCTCGGCACCAAGTGCAAGATGGGCATCCCTACAGTAGAAATGCTGACCAATTCAGCATATGGTTTCAGCACCTCGACAGCAGCCGACAGCAAAAGGATCGTCACTCCGGCAAAGAACTACGAGCTTACCGTAAAACACAACGCAACCAGACCCGGCTACAAATTATACGGCATGTACTGGGTCGCAAACGAAAAAGCAGGACAGACCATTTGCGTAGACCAGAAGGGGAAAATAGTATACGGACCTTTTGAACCCAATGTATATGAGGTTGGAGTGGTAGAAGTGATCAAAGTTAATCTGAAAGCCTGCAATGTCTATTACAAATAAACAAGGCCGCCGCAGGGCGACCGGCTATGCACGGGATCACTTTCAGTGGTCCCGTTTTTTCCGCTTAACTTTACTTCAGTCACATATATCCATTGCCTCTTTATAGATCCTGCGATCCTCATCGGAGAAGCACACGAGCAGCACATGCATCCCGTAATCCGGATTCTCGTCAAACCACCTTTCCTTCTTTGAACATTCTCATCATCTCGTTTGTGAGGCTCAGGTTGTTGGGCTGCAGTTCAATATCTTCTCTCCTGACCCATTCGGCATATTTCAGCTCGCCGGTATCCATGCGTATCTCTCCGTCACCTGTCGCGTCGCAGTAGTATCCCACAAGGATGTCCTGCGCCATTCCCCAGGGCTGGGATTTGTAGTACCTGATGTTTGTCACCGTAACGCCGGTCTCTTCCATAACCTCTCTGGCAACGGTCTCCTCAAGGGTCTCCCCTATCTCCGTAAAGCCGGCCACGAGAGCGTTATGGGCATATCCCCTGTTGTACCTTGTGATCAGGAGGCAGTCTCCTTTTCTGACCCCGACTATAACCGCGGGATTGATCCTCGGATAGACCGTATTCCCGCATTCCGGGCAGACAAGAGACCTTTCCGTGGTTCCATACCCCAGTTTTCCGGCGCAGCGGCCGCAATATTTATTATCCGTGTACCATTTCCATAGATGATACGCCGTAAAAAGCGCAAAAACTTCTTTCCCGGAGCAGATATTACGCACATCCCGCACAGAGTAATACCCGAAACCATTCTTCTGATAATCCGCTCCTTCCGTGACCAGGAAAAAACGCGTTTCATCAACCGAGAAGAGATAAACCGTCTGCCTTCCATGCGCATCCGCGCCGGTAGGAAAACTGACAGTCCCATCCTCTTCCTTTATAAGCACGCGCCCCTCCCCATCGTAAAAGAGTGCCGTATCTTCATCGCGTATTTCATACTTTGTAAATTCATTCCTGAGTTTGCTGGGATAAATGTCCTGAATCATAGCTATACAACCTCCCTTGAAACCATTTTAGCACTCGATTTCGGAAATTTACACTGCCTATTCATCGCCGTCTACTGAAAACAATAAAGCATTTCCCCTGCATCAAATTATGCCTCGACTGATCCGCTTTACTTCCTCCCACGGAAACTTGGATTCGAAGGATTAATGCGAGATATAATAATAGTGATAGACAAGAAAGCATCAAGTAGCTATAATAGCCCCAAACAGTAAAGTCTTTTTGATTGGTAAAAGTTTAGCGAGGAAACTATGAGATACAAAACCATCGACGAATTGAATCCCGGCGATATCATCGGAGAAGATATTACAACCGCTGCCGGACTTGTTCTTTTAGTATCCGGCTTTTCCCTCACGCTCAAGTCCATAGAGGGATTGAGGGCAAAAGGCATCTTCGAAGTAATGATAGACGACGAAAACTCCAAGGGCATCGCCATCGAACGACCGGTATCAAAAAAGACGGAAAGAGAAGTCTACGACGCGCTGCGTAAGATCGATATCGAAAAGGTTCAGAAACAGGCCTCGAAAATGGTGGATGATCTTATCAATTATTCGGACGGGAAGGCTGATTTCACGGTCGTTAAGACGCTTGACGATTATACGTATCAGCATAGTTACAGCGTAGGATGCCTCTCCACCATAGTAGGTATATCCTCGGGCAAATTCAACATGGTCGAGCTGAAAAACCTTGCAACGAGCGGCCTCCTGCATGATATAGGCAAAAGCTGCATTCCGCCCGAGATCCTTAACGCCCCGAGGAAGTTGACGGATGACGAATACAAACTGATAAAAGAACATTCTCAATTCGGATATAACATGCTCCGGGAAAACTACGACCTGTCATCCACGGTAAAAGCCGCTGTTCTCCAGCACCATGAGAACGAGGACGCATCGGGCTATCCGCAGGGTATAGATGGCCGCAGAATCCATCCGTTCGCGAAGATAATCCATATAGCGGACGTGTTTGATGCGCTGACATCAAAGCGCAGCTACAGAGAGCCGATGAGCAGACCTGACGCTTTGAAATATATAAAGGAAAACACCCACTCGTTGTTTTCAAAGCGATACGCGAAGATATTTATCGGATGCATCATGCCGTATCCGACAGGAAGCACCGTCAGACTCTCCGATGGCAGAGAAGCCGTCGTAGCAAAGAATGACGCGCAGGCTCCCTACAACCCCTATATCCGAATCATCGGAAGCGGAGAGGTGATCCCTCTTTCGGATACAAAATGCAGTATTCTCTGACCAAAAAGTATGGCTTTTTCACAGACTCGATAACAATAATAAAAAGGAGTCCGGCAACGTTTTAACGTCGCCGGACTCTTATCCTCTGAGGCATTTACTCTATTCAGCTCCAAACCTCGTCTTCTGAAAAGTATTCTCCTTCATCCAGTCTTCCTTATTCATCATGCTCACATGCCCTGTCCGTTTCTCGTGCATCAATGGTACATCCACATCCTCTGACTTCCA
>CAJOQS010000317.1 GCA_905236925.1 uncultured Lachnospiraceae bacterium
CCGTGGGAATCTCCCGGCATTGCGGTTGATCGGAAAAACTCTCCACTCCATCGGCAAGGATTATATCGCAAGGTATTGTACGGAGTTATGCCAGATGCCTAACGAGTGGCAGTACGATGAAATATCAAAATCATTTGCAAAGGTTGCCTATGGTTCAGACCCGTTAGATTCTTGGCAGGATCCCAGAGCGTATATGAAAGCTGTAAATGATATGTCTAAACGATTAGGCATTGATTCGGATAGTAACCCATATATCGAGCAGCTCCGGGAAATGTGCGAAACCGCAAAAGATGACGATATAAGGCGCAAGGCATTAGCCGAGGGATTGCGCATCACAGAATCTTTACCGGACAGCACGGAAACGGATAAACGGCTTGACTATCTTGTAAAATCCACACAGACCGCCACTAATGAATTGGCGGCGGCTAGGAAGTGGAACGAAGAACACATGAACTAAAAACCCCTATTCGTAAAAAGCCTTTTTTACATTTTACGGCAGAAAAGGGCTAAACAACGGCTATAAAGTACCCCCGTCAATTTCCCCCTCGGGGGTACTATGCCGGATATATTCTTTGACAGCTTGCCTTATAAATGTATTCAAAGGCAATTGGCCTGCTGCCTTCTTCCATTCTTCATATTCAGACGGCTTTATGTCAAGCGGAATGCGCTTGTAATGTTCTTTAGAATACTGATTCTTATACTCCTGATACTTTCCCATGAGATATAAATCCCCCTTTTCAATCAGAATACCATAACCGCATGAGCATATCAATTTTATCTTGTTTTGTCATTCTTTGTCATTGACTATCTTGTACGAGATAATGTATAATTGACTTGTACGAGATAGTCTAAACAACAATCGAAAAGGAGTGAAAACAAATGACAGAAAAAGATTTTATCGCACTTTACACCCAGGCAGATTCAGAAACAAAAAAGCAAGTTGAGCAGCTACTAGAACTAAACCCTGAATCGACAAACAAGATCACGATTGATTTAATGCTGATTAATCATCAGGACATTACACCGATTATTGAGCATAGGGAACAACTCAAAGCGATAATGGAGAAGGACAGGAAAGATAACTGCATCGATGCTTTTCTATTGGGAATCATGGCAGGGAAAAGAGCAGAAAGAGCAAAGAAAGCGAATCACAGAGCGGCAATCAAAAGCGAGGTGTAAATCATGGCATACCAGAAGAGAGCGGACAAAAAAGGGCGAAGAATAGACAGCCGCGGAAATGTATTAAATACCGGAGAATATGAAAGACCGATAGACGGAAGATATTATTATCGCTATACGGACAACAAAGGCAAAGTAAAATTCTCCTATGCTCCTGATTTAGAAACACTCAGGCAGCAGGAGAAACAGATTGAAAGAGATTTAGCCGATAATATAAACACGGCAGATGCAAAGACATCACTAAACAGTATGTTTCATTTCTGTATGGAACATAGAGCGGATATAAGAGATTCTACAAGAGCTAATTATGATCGTATGTGGTTAGCGAATGTAGAGCAGAGCAGAATCGGCAAAATGAAATTGTGTGACATCAGACCGATGCATATATCAGCTTTCTATAATGATTTGCATAAACAGGGATTAAAAAGAAACTCCATCAAGGTTTTACACGGCCTTATATCCTCTACTCTGGACTTTGCAACGCAGAATGATATTATACGGCGTAATGTGGCAAGCGGAGCATTAAAGGAAATTAAAGCCGATGCAAAAGAAAAGACGGCACTAATAGAAACAGAGTTTGAAGAACTGATACAGTTTTGTGAAGCAAGCACATTATATGACAGATACGTTCCGTTCTTAATTGTAGCGGTTGAAACTTGTATGAGAATCGGAGAGCTTGCAGGACTTACATGGAAAGACATTGATTTTACTGAAAACACTATATCCGTTAATCATGCTCTTGTGTATAAAAACTTTGGTGACGGGTGCAGATTCCACATACAAGCACCCAAAACGGAAAAGGGCATAAGAGTATTACCGATGACACAGCGCACAAGAGAAGCACTCCGTACAATACAGAAAGAGCAGATGCAATACGGCTACTGTGAAGAAGTTATAGACGGCTATTCCGGATTCGTTTTCACGACGAACACAAACAAGACTATTGCACCAAACGGAGTTAATTTCGCTTTAGATCATATAGCGGATGCATATAACAGAGTGCACATCCAGAAACTCCCCCACTTGTCAGCGCACATATTACGTCATAGCGGATGTAGCATCCTTGCAAACAAGGGAGTTAACCCTAAAGCATTACAATACTATCTTGGACATTCTAGCTGCTCCGTTACAATGGATATATATAATCATAACAATACTTTCGGAAATGCCAAAGCCGAAATAGCGCGATTAGAAACAGCCGTAAATCAGTAAAAATTTAGTCAGAATTTTAGTCAAACGCCCTTTTGAGAGATGGACACAATACGGGAAACCGCTAAAACAAAGGACTTCTGAAACAAAAATAAAGAAAATTAGCACTCTCCTCTTGACAGTGCTAATTATCTTGCTATAATATGTGTTATACAAGATATAGAACAGTGTCCCCAAAGGAGGTGGCATTTTCATGAATATCAACAAATTCACTCAGAAATCAATAGAAGCCGTGAATATGTGCGAGAAGATCGCCAACGATTACGGCAACCAGGAGATCGATCAGGAGCATCTGCTGTATGCGCTGCTGGACATCGATGACAGCCTCATCAAAGGACTCATCGGAAAAATGGGGATCGACACCGACAGCTTTAAGGCCAACGCACTGAAGCTTCTTGACGCGAAGGTCAAGGTCAGCGGAGGAGGACAGATCTACATCAGCAGGGATCTGAATACCGTACTGACCTCGGCTGAGGATGAGTCGAAGGCCATGGGCGATTCCTACGTGTCTGTGGAGCATCTGTTCCTTGCTCTGATCAGGCATCAGAACCGTGCGATCAAGGAACTGTTCAAGAACTACGGCATCAATCGCGAGAGCTTCCTGAAGGTGCTCTCGACTGTCAGGGGCAATCAGACCGTCAACAGCGATAATCCCGAGGCCACTTACGATACTTTGGAGAAGTACGGTCAGGATCTCGTACAGAAGGCACGTGACGGAAAGCTCGACCCTGTTATAGGCCGTGACGTTGAGATCAGAAACGTTATCCGCATACTGTCCCGCAAAACGAAGAACAATCCCGTACTGATCGGTGAACCCGGTGTCGGCAAGACCGCCGTTGTCGAAGGCCTTGCCCAGCGTATCGTTGCCGGTGATGTTCCGGAAGGCCTTAAGAACAAGAGGCTGTTCGCTCTTGATATGGGCGCACTGGTTGCAGGCGCGAAGTACAGGGGCGAATTTGAGGAAAGGCTAAAGGCCGTTCTTGAGGAGATCAGGAAGTCCGACGGCGAGATCATCCTGTTTATCGATGAGATCCATACAATAGTCGGAGCCGGAGCTGCGGAAGGCTCAATGGATGCCGGCAATATGCTCAAGCCCATGCTGGCGCGAGGAGAGCTGCACTGCATAGGTGCCACGACTCTTGATGAACACAGCAAGTATATTGAGAAGGATGCCGCTCTGGAGCGCCGTTTCCAGCCTGTTATGGTGGATCAGCCCACGGTCGAGGATACGATTTCGATCCTGCGAGGCATCAAGGAGCGATATGAGCTTTTCCACGGAGTGAAGATAACCGACTCAGCCCTGGTAGCGGCAGCGACATTATCAAACCGTTACATTACCGACAGGTTCCTGCCGGATAAGGCCATAGACCTTGTTGATGAGGCCTGCGCTCTCATCAAGACCGAGCTCGATTCAATGCCGGTGGAACTCGACGATCTGCGCAGACATATCATGCAGCTCGAGATCGAAGAAGCCGCATTGAAGAAGGAGACCGATCAGAACAGCGCCGACAGGCTGGCTGCGCTGCAGACAGAGCTTTCGGAAAAGCGCGAGGAATTTGAGCAGATGAAGCTCAAGTGGGATGCGGAGAAGAGCAGCATTGAAGTGATCACGAAGATACGCGAGGAGATCGATGCCGTCAACAACGAGATAGCGGCTGCCGAGCGTGCCTACGACCTTAACAAGGCCGCGGAACTTAAATACGGCAAGCTTCCCGAACTCAAGCGCCAGCTTGAGAACGCCGAGAATGCGGTAAACGGACAGCAGATGGAGCTTGTCAGCCAGTGCGTTGACGAGGAGGAAATAGCCAAGATCATTTCCCGCTTGACGGGTATTCCGGTATCCAAGCTTTCCGAGACCGAGAAGCAGAAGACCCTTCATCTCGGAGATGAACTCCACAGGAGGGTCATAGGCCAGGACGAGGGTGTTAATCTCGTAACAGAGGCGATCATCCGTTCAAAGGCGGGAATCAAGGATCCTACGAAGCCCATAGGCTCGTTCCTGTTCCTCGGACCTACCGGTGTCGGTAAGACCGAGCTGGCAAAAGCCCTCGCGGAGAGTCTCTTCGATGATGAAAGCAATATGGTCCGCCTTGATATGAGCGAATACATGGAGAAGTATTCTGTATCGAGGCTTATCGGAGCACCTCCCGGATATGTGGGATACGACGAAGGCGGTCAGCTGACTGAGGCCGTGCGCCGCAAGCCCTATTCGGTTGTTCTGTTTGATGAGATCGAGAAGGCACATCCCGATGTATTCAATGTATTGCTTCAGGTACTTGATGACGGACGCATCACCGATTCACAGGGCAGAACGGTCGATTTCAAGAACACTATCGTTATCATGACATCAAACCTCGGATCGCAGTATCTGCTCGATGGTATCCAGCCTGACGGCAGTATCGGCGAAGAAGCGGACAGGATGGTCCATGAGGAACTGAGGAGTCATTTCAGACCCGAGTTCCTGAACCGTCTTGACGAGATCATCATGTTCAAGCCTCTGACGAAGGACAATATCGCAGGTATCGTACGTCTGATGCTCGAGGATGTGAACAGGCGTCTTGACGAGCGCAGGATAAGGATCGAGCTTAGTCCCGCCGCGATGGACTTCGTGGCCGAGAACGGTTTTGACCCGGTATTCGGAGCGCGCCCGCTAAAGAGGTTCATTCAGAAGGAGGTTGAAACGCTTGCCGCAAAGATGATTCTTTCCGATGCGGTAAAGGACGGAGATACCATCACGATAGATGTCGAGGACGGCAAGCTCTTCGGGCAGGTATAAAGGCTTTCAGGCAGAATTGGCAGTGACGCGTGGGCGGCAACGACCACGCGTTTTTTATTTATAATAAAAAAATTATCGAAAAACATTAAAAAACTATTGACAAACGTTTTTTAGGGTGTTATATTTTATTTATCGATAAACGTTAATTATTTAACGAAAACAAAACGAAAGGATGATAGTTATGGAAAACACAAAAATCGCAAACATTAAGAAAGCATCTGGCGTTACCGCAAAGGTACTGAACGTAGTGAAGGTTATTCTTATCGTCGGATTATGCATGACTGTAGTCAGCGGAATCCTGGTTATGTGCTTCAGGATGGGAGATGAAGGCAAGAGCATCGAAGTATTCGGCAAGAAGATCGTTATTCACAACATCATCGGTCCCGCGGATTTCTCGATCGAAGCCTTCGGACCTCTGGAGATGTTAGACATCAAGGATCCGTTCGTTCTGGCAGGACTCAACTGCTTCTGCGCAGCTGTGATGATCGTGCTGGCGATCGTGGTTGTTGTTCTGATCCGCAATACCTTTGCTGCGCTCCGGGAAAGCGATACCCCCTTCAAACCCGAGATCCTTAAGAAGCTTAAGATCACAGGCATCATCGTTACGATCATCACACTGACTGAGTCGTTAGGAACCGCAGCGATAGTTGCTCTGTCCTTCTGGTGCATCTACTGCATCTTCGATTACGGTATCGAGCTTCAGACGGATGCAGACGAGAC
>CAJOQS010000318.1 GCA_905236925.1 uncultured Lachnospiraceae bacterium
TCGCCCAAGTATCTTATGTGTGTGACCGATAAGCTCCTGGCTGCGGAAAAGCGCTTCGATACGCTGTATGTATCGGACCTCGGGCATCTGGTCTATGCGGATTACGACAATAACGACATGGCAACGGCATATGAGGCCGCCGATGTCATAGAAAGAGCCTTCGACGCTCTTGCTTCGAAAAAGGAACTGATCGTTGACGATCCCTATGCAAAGAATATCCGTTATTCAAAGCTTGCGACCTCAATAAGCCGCGAGAGCAGTGATTATGCGACCTTTGCGTACACGATACCCTTCAGACAGCTTGTGTTCAACGGCCTCACGAGGTTCACGACCGAGAATGTCAACATGAGCTCCAGAGGCTCGTCCTACTATATCCTCCAGGCGGCAGAGCTGGGGGCTGTACCGAAGTTTACCGTTACCTACGAGGATGAGGATAAGCTGAGGTCCTCCGATTATTCGTACCTGTACGCTGTCTGCTTCGTTAAACAGCAGGACCTTATAAAGGAGGTCTATGCGGGAGCAAAGGAAGCCCTCGCGGCTGTGGGTTCAGGTGAGATAACCGGCCACAGGATCCTTGCCGGAGGAGTTTACGAAACGACCTATTCTTCTGGAAAGAAGGCCGTCGTTAATTACAATCTCTATGACGTGACGCTTACCGATGAAAGCGGAGCGGAAGAAGTCATAAAAGCCGAAAGCTACATTATCAGATGAAAGGAGCAGGGCAGTGAAAAAGAAATTCCGAATGACAAAAAACCTGAGAAGACAGCTCTTCGGACTGCTGTTCCTCTCCCCGTTCCTGATCGGCTTCATAATGTTTTTTCTGATCCCGATAATAAGGACCTTCTTCTATTCCTTTAACTCTATCTCTGTAGGAGAAAAGGGCGGAATGGATTTCACATGGGTCGGCCTGAAAAACTATATCGACCTGTTTGCGACCGAGATCACTACGGACTCAAAGACCTTTGTAAACCTCTTCGCCAACCAGAACATGAACATGTTGACGAGCGTGCCGCTGATCACGATATTCGCGCTGTTCATGGCTCTGCTTGCCAACAGGAAGTTCAAGGGAAGAGCGTTTGTACGTATGGTTTTCTTCCTTCCCATCGTTCTCGGACTGGGCCTTGTAATTGACATGCTTGCAATGACTACGGGTTCCGAACTGACGGAAACCGGCGGAAGCCTCTTCTCGGAAAGCTTCGTTACGGTGCTGCTGTTCAAGTATTCGGGCGTGCCCAGAGGCGTTCTTATCAGGATAATATCCTATGTTGACGATATCTATGACCTGATAAGCCATGCAGGCGTTCAGACCCTTATCTACCTGACGGCCCTGCAGTCGATCAGCCCGAGCCTTTACGAGGTTGCCAAGATCGAGGGCGCGACAGCCTACGAAACCTTCTGGAAGGTTACGATACCGACGATCATGCACATCATCCTGTTTGTCGTGATCTATACGATCGTAGAGCTGTTCCTTGAATCGCAGATAGCAGAGGAGGTATACAGCTTCGCCTTTGAGCAGAACAAGATAGGAGTCGGTTCGGCACTGTCGGTTGTCTATATCTTCAATGTATTGCTGGTATTGCTGCTGGTACTGCTGATCCTCAGAAAGGCGGTAAAGAAGTATGAATGATAATGCTTACCAGGTAAAGACCCGCGTTAAGAAGATCGTTACGGGAGTGTTCCTGTTCTTCCTTATCGCCGGATTGTGCTTTACGATTCTTTATCCGTTGATAAACCTTGTTCCGACAGTCTTTTCCGCAATCGAGGACATCGGCAATCCCAATGTTATCTGGCTTCCCGAAAAGTTCTCGACGATCGCCTTCAAGGCTGCGACCAGGTTCGTAATGCCTGCCGGATTATGGACGCTTTTCAAGACAGTGCTGTATGCCGCCGGGATAATGATCCTTCAGGTTTTCTTCTCGGCGATGGTAGGGTACGCGATGGCAAGAGTAAAGTCTGTGTTCAGCAAGCTTGCCTATTTCCTTGTGATACTCGTATTCCTTACGCCCAGACAGTCACTGCTCCTTGCGCAGTATATATTCTTCAAGCACTTTGATTTTGTGGGGATCATGAACATCTTCACGAAAGCAGGGGAGACGGATCTTATCAATAATCCTGTTACGCTGGTGCTGCTTGCCGTGTTCTGCTTCGGCGTGAACCAGAGCCTGTTCATCTTCCTGTTTTCACAGTTCTTCAAGAACATACCCAAGGAACTTGAGGAGGCGGCAAGCATTGACGGCTGCGGCTTTATCAAGACGTATTTCAGGATAATGCTGCCGAATGCGGTTCCCATTATCTCCACGGTTGCGGTGCTTTCGTTCGTATGGAACTACGGAGATACATATTACACCAATTATTTCAGTCCCAAGGCCGGACTGATGAGTACACTGCTTTCCACGACCTTTGTCAGCGCGAACAAGACCTTTGTCCTGAACGCGATCCAAACCTGGTACGGGATACCGGCAGTCAACGATTTTGCCTTTGACGCGGCAAAGCAGGCAGGTGTTCTGATCTACCTCATCCCGCTCCTTATCGTTTATCTGATCGGTCAGAGAAAGCTCGTACAGAATATGGAAAGTTCAGGTCTGGTAGGATAACTATATGAATTCAAAAGAAACACTTACTATTTATGACATCGCAAAGCTTTCCGGGGTCTCCCCGTCGACGGTTTCGAGAGTCATCAACAATTCCGGCTATGTCGGTCCTGAAAAGCGCGAGAAGGTCCTGAAGGTCATCGAGGAAAACGAGTTCAGACCCAACGCGCTTGCGCAGGGGCTCTCAACCAGACATTCACAGACCATTGGAATGCTGGTGCCCGATGTTATCAACCCGTTCTTCGCGACGACCTTCGTTACTCTTGAAAAAGAGGCCCAGAAGTACGGGTACAACGTTATCCTGTGCAACTACAGCAACGACAACGAGACTACCATCAGGCAGATAGAGATACTACGGCAGAAGCAGGTCGATGTTATCCTTCAGGTCGGAGGCCCCACGGACCTTTATGATGTTCCTGAAGACTACAGGCGGCAGATGCAGAAGATCTCCGAACAGATACCGCTGTTCACGAACGGCGGAACAATGGGAGATGTATTCAACTCGGTGCGTGTGGACGACTCCAGGGCTATAGAGGAAATGATTATAGATGCCTATAGCCTTGGACACAGGCGCTTTGCGATGATCGGAGGAAGCGAGAAGTATATTCCGACGAGAAGCAAGCAGCTTGCCTATCTGAAGATCCTTGAGGAGCTGAATGTTCCCGAGGAAAACAGGATCATCTGTGACTACGACAACTTTGATCAGTTCGGCGGGAAAAGCTGCATAGAGATACTTGCCCGCGATTATTCCGATGACATGCCGACTTTGTATGTGGGCATCAACGAATCGGTTGCGATCGGCGCCTGCAAGGAGCTGATGAGACGCGGCAATTCGGTACCCTATGATGTTTCTGTGGTCGGCTTCGACAATACATATCTTTCGGGCTTCTCGACTCCGGAGCTGACAAGCATCGGCTGCGATTACGAAGAATACGCCAAGACGCTTATGGACGCAATGCTGAAGGTTCTTAACGGTGAAAGCATCGATAAGGAGATCCTTGTTTACAGCAGATACACGAGAAAGGCTTCAATGGGAGCCGCAATGGGACTGTATTAAGCTTTTTTCAACAGGAGATGTGACGGATAAATTGAAAACGATCAGAAAAACAGCGGCATTCTTGCTGGCTGTGATGATGGCTGCGGCCTGCCTTCAGGGCTGCGCCAGAGACAACAGCAATACCTCAGAGGAGGTTACGGGCGAGGCGGGTACAGCTTCTTTGCCGGAAGGCACAGATGCTGCCGGCAACGCAGGTGCAGACAGCGATAATGCGCAAAACGGGGAAAAAGGAGCGGGAGTTCAGATGCGGAATTCATTAAGGATTGACAGTAATACCACTTTTCAGACATGGGACGGCTTCGGAGCAAGTTCATGCTGGTGGTCGCAATATGTCGGAAGCTGGGATCAGCCCTATAAGGAAGGTGAGCTTCCCGTAAGGGAGCAGATCGCACAGTGGCTCTACTCACGCGAGAACGGGATCGGACTTACCATCTACCGCTATAATGTCGGAGCCGGATCGGCGGATTCGGGCCTCGGCGA
>CAJOQS010000319.1 GCA_905236925.1 uncultured Lachnospiraceae bacterium
ACGTAAGGGCGCTGTCCTCAATTCAGCACCCACGGTAGGGGAACTGACTAAGACTTCGGGAAGCGGAGACTATGGCTACAATCTCCTTAACGCTGCTTCGAAGGCAGTTTATGAAGCGATCGATAACGCGCTTGAGGGATTCGTGAACGGAAGCGATTTTGAGAACAAAACATACGACTCTGATACACCGATCTATGTGAATTTTACTTATTCGGGAAGTTCTGCGCAGACAGATGTCAGGAATGCCTTTGCAAGTTTCATCTATGATCATCCTCAGTACTTCTTCATACAGAACGGCTACGGTTTCCGCGCCACCGGAAACGAGTTCATCCTCTCAATACCTGTGGCAGAATGTTATTATACAGGCGATTCGAGGGCCGATGCTTCCGAAGCGATCCTTACCGGAGCTTCGGAATGGATCGACGAGATCCGCGGGATGGATTTCTGGGACAACAACGAACTGAGTGATGACCGGAAGACCTACGAGGCGGCACTTACTGTCCACGATATGATCTGTGAGGCCATTGACTATGCCTATGACGGCAGCGGGCAGCCCGAGTCCGAGAAGTGGGCTCATTCCATAGCAGGTGTATTTACGGGTGAGGGTGTGGTCTGCGAGGGCTATGCGAAGACCTTTAACTATATCATGAATATCCTCGGGATCGACAACCTGTACGTCGTAGGTGACGCGAAAACAGGATCCTCCTGGGGAGGACATGCGTGGAATGCCGTCGGGATGAGTGATGGATGGTTCCTTCTCGACAGTACATGGGACGATCTGGGGACACCGGAAACAGATTCGAACCCCGGGATATTCTATGCGTATTTCGGAATGAACGCCACGGAATTTGTAAAGACCCACAGGGCATACTCACAGACAGGCTCGACCATGGAGTGGTATTTCGCACTTCCCGATATGGCCGCCGACGGGAAATACTTTTTCTACAAATATGCTGCCCTTGCGTATTCCGAGGAGGCTCTGACCGGTGAGGCTGCGGAAGCTCTTGTGAGCGCTGCACTCCCTAATCAGCGCGGAAATCATATTCAGATCGTTCTGACCCAGCGTTCGTCTGTTTCCCCGGTCGCATCCGCTCTTGCAAATATCTGCGGGGTGGAGAATTATGTCACATATACTACACCGGCGGGTTATCTGATGATTGCTCTGAACCTCAGACAGGAGAGCATTGCCGAGGCGATCGTATTTGAACCGGACGTAACTTCGGGTGCCGCAATAACGGTCGGCGGTTCTGCAAGCTTCACGGCTGTTCTTCAGCCCGAGGGAGCGGAGGATACTATCGTCTGGACGGTCGAGAACATATCCGAGACCTCGGAGGCCGCTACCAATACGACCCTTGTTTCTGTTGTAAGGAACGGCAGCAGGGTAACCGTAACGGGAATCGAAAACGGCAAGGTCAAGATCACGGCCAAGGGCATTTACAGCAATGTCAGTGCGTCGTTTGAGGTAACCGTGGGCACAGGAGTATGGGAACCGAAATACGTTATCTTCTCCGGAGGAGACAAGAATCACAAGACAGTAAAGATAACCCCGAAAAGCATCGCCGCCACATCATGGAAGGATACAAGGGGAAAGACCAAGCAGGGCAAGCTTGTCTACCTTACGCTGAATTCGGCGGGCGGAGTACAGTTTGATTCGGCTACGCACAAGGTCTCGTCCCGCGCGGATAAGGACATAGCATCTATCAGCAATAAGGGTGTCGTAACAGCCAAAGCTCCCGGCACCGTATACGTATATATCTGCGATACGGGATCACTGACCTACGAAATGACGCCTGTTGTCGTTGAGGCTTCACCTTCGAAGCTCACACTGTCCTCGAAGGCGGGCTCGGCAGAGAGGGAGGATGTCCTGAAGAATACGGTACTTGCCGTGGGATATTCGGGAAAAGCATATATCATACCTTTCGAAAAGAATGAAAAATCCACCGCGAAGTGCACTTATACCGCTGCACTTGTCAAGGCCGGGGATGCGCAGTATCTGTCGGTTGGAACAGTAACGACCGACAACTCGGGCAACCTTACCTTGACGGTCACCGCAAGGTCGGCTGATGCCGCAAAGGGTAAGCCCGTATCCGTAAAGGTTGTTGTTACATGCGTTGAGAGCGGCAAGAAGGCCAATATGACCGTAGCAGTGACTAATCCTGTTACAACAGTCAGGGCTTCTGCCGGTGAAGGGACTCTCGCGAAAAAGAGGGCCACCGTGACGATCGCTCTTGATCTTACCACGGCAGCCGGTGCAGGGATCAAAACAACGGACAAGCTCAAGGTTTATGTGAGCAAGGGTGATATAACACTTGACGACAAAAAGGTGATAACGGAGCGCGGCGCAACGGTCAAGGCTGCACTTAATAAAGCCGGAAACGCGGTAGTCATCACCGCGAACAAGGATGCCGGAGAAACGGCAAAGATAGGTCTCGTGACAACCGATCCCAAGACCAAAAAGAATACAATCTATATCATCGCTGCGGTAGACCAGGCGGGAAACGTGACGGTGCCGTGACGAAGAATTATCAGATAAAAAAGAACCCCGCCGCCCTAAAGTGGTGGGGTTCTGCTGCTGTCAGGGAGTTAAAGTGATTGTTGCTTGCAGCTGTGTATCCGAGTGATTGCTGCAGGCGGGCTGACTGCCGACTGCGATGCTGCTCGGTGTGAATGAAAGCGGATACTGTCACGCGGTCAGCGGATGATGACTTCAAATTCGTAACCGTCAAAGATCTCACTGAACTTATCGGCCTGGGATGCGGTACAGGTGACACGTGCGAGGACATCGCAGCTGTCAAATGCAGAATCGGACAGGTAGGTAAGTCCGGTGGGGAGTTCGATCTCTTCCAGAGCTATGCAGTCGTAGAAGGCGCTCTCGCCGATGGCGGCAAGCGATGAGGGAAGGATTATCTCCTTAAGACCTTCGCAGTACCAGAAGGCTTCGTCTCCGATAGCGGTTATCCCTGAAGGGAGCTCCACGGATTCAAGGGATGAGCAGCCGGAGAAGGTTTCATCAGGGAGAGAAGTCAGACCGGAGGGTAGACTCACTTCCGTAAGTGATGTACAATTATAGAAGGTACCGGTTCCGAGTTCTTTTACGCTGTCAGGTATTGTGGCGCTTGTAAGAGCGGTGCACTCCATGAACAGGTCGTTCCCGAGAGTAGTTACGGATGAAGGTATCGTAATGCTCTCAAGAGCCTCGCAGAAGGCAAAGGCCTGATCTTCGATGACCTCAACCGAATCGGGAACAGTGATGCTCACCATCGTCAGGAAGGTGTAGAAGCTGTTTTCGGTGATAGCGGTAACAGGGAAGGTTCTGCCGTCATACTCGATAGAATCGCGGATCACGTAGTCCTCTATTGTGTCGTCTGAAAGCCAGGTATACAGGACCTCGGCGTGATCTTCATATACGCAGTAGCTGATGCCGTCGTAAACGAACAGCGGATAATAATCGCCGCTGCCGGATTCGGGTTCCACTTCGCCGACATAGCCGTCGTAGGATTCATCACCCTCTGCTTCACCGCTGTTTTCACTTTCAGCAGTTCCGGTTCCGTCGGTACCGGTGGAAGAAGGCTCGCCGGATGTGGGTGCTGCTGTAACGGATTGGGTCGGGGACGGCGTCGCGGAAGGCTCGCCGCTCTGATTATCCTTTGAGCACGCGGTAAGCGCAGTGCAGGTGCCGATCAGTGCGACAAGGAGCAATATTTGAAAAAATAAGCGACATTTTGTTGATTTCATGTTATTATCTCCTGTGGAAGTTTTTTACATAGATATATATCGGCATTTGCCGTGAACTTTATTATGATCACGCATTATTATACACCTGAACGAGCCATGTGTGAAGACCGTCCGGGAACGCGTATCGGATCAATGCGGGGCAGATCCTGCGGGAACAGTGTTTGGTGGACATGGAGGGATTGTATGAACACTAAGAAAATCAGGATATGGTTATTATCTCTTTCTGCAGTCGCGGTTTTTGTATGGGCCTTTCTGACAGGTTCTTCGGGCATGCCCGATAACTCGCTGAACTCAGACAGCGGAATGATCGCCGTTTCTGCAGCCGACAGCGTATCGGGTGCCGCTATTACCGCGACACTTAATTCTATGGGCATCCATGAGGTCAATGTACTTTATAAGACTGAGGAAGTGGAGGTTCACCTTCAGACCGGAGGCAAGAAGGTTTATTATACCATACTGAAGAATGACAAGACTGACTCCTCGGGCTGTGTCAGCGTGAAGCCCTCTGAGGTTTTTCCTGCGGCGGAGAAGCAGGGCGGTATGCTGTTCTATGTCGATATTTCGACGATCTCTGCCAGCAAGGAAGGATATTTAGGTGTTACGACCAATATAACACCCGGTTCGGACGGAATGGTCAAGGTCGTGCTGATAAGGATCAGCGCGAACCAGAAAAAGATAACCTTCAATGTTAACTGGGCTTATGAGGGAGCACCCAGCCAGTTCAGCCCGCTAAGCGTCCTTGAGAGCGTAGAGGTCACCAACAATAACGGAACCAATGTCACATACAAGCATCTGACAGGTGCGGAGACGGCGACTGTGTCCAATATCACGCGAATTGCTGAGTTCATCCAGTGGCGCAAGGGTGCTAACGGCGACTGGACGGATCTTGACGATATGAAATACACCGACTGGGCCGGCATGCTCGGATCGGGAGCGATACTCTATTTCAGACTGAATGCTGTCAACGACGGCTCCGGCAGGACAGGCAACCGCTACAGTAAGGAAAACAAGATAAAGATCGCTACAACTAAGGCCCCTAATCTTAAGATAGACGTCAGCAAGCTCACCCTTCCGATAAAGAATGGTATGCAGTTCAGGGGAGTGGGGCAGACCTACTGGGTTACTGTACTGCCTTTTGCGAGCAACAGTACACAGAATACGACCGCGTTCAAGCAGGAGTCGGCGGGAGTTTTATTTGACCCATTCAAGGACAATACTCAGGTTAAGGCGGCTGCAACCTCGATAAAAGATATTGCGCACTATTGTCCCCCGGCGGCTGCGTCTGCAACTACCTCGGGCGGAAGCATAAGTCTTGAGGTCAGGATAG
>CAJOQS010000320.1 GCA_905236925.1 uncultured Lachnospiraceae bacterium
CCCGGACAGTCGGCGGTTTTCTATGATGCTAAGGGTTGCGTGATCGGAGGCGGGATCATAGCTTAGTGAATGATATGGAGGGGAGGATTATGAGAAAAGCATTTGTGGTAATAACCAACATTGTGATCGTGGGTCTGATCCTTTTCTTCATACTCCAGTATGCCAACACCAAAATGCGCGAGAGCAACGAAAGTGTAATAGAGGCTTTCGAGAAAATGACCGTCACCGCGGAGCAGATCATCACAAACTATCTTGAAGACGAGCAGCATCTGTGCGATATATGGTCGAACTACATCAACAGGTCCGCTGAGGTGGGGGAACCGATGACTGCCGAGGAAGCCATCTCATATATTCGAAAGGCAAAGATCTCTCCCCGGATCTACGGACATCTGATCTACCCCGAGGAAACAGACAGGAGCGGTATATCCACTCATTCAAATAACGGAAAGCCCGATGACTACTCAGTCTCTTACCGCAATATCAATCTCTTTGACAATCATGACGCGATAAGCCCGGAGGACGGCATCGTCAATCTGACCAGAGCATATACAAACCCTCAGAACGGGGTACAGTCCATCGCATTCATGAATTTTGTCACCGTTCTTGACGAGACGACAGGAGAACTTAAGAAGGCACTCCTGATGCGTGTCGTGCCGGTGAGTGTTCTTGAGGAAAAGCTCGTATTCCTGAACGGAGAATACGAGAGTGTCGAAATCTCCCTGATCAACAGGGAAGGCGATTACGTTGTTCACGGCAAGTCGCTGAAGAACAGCAACTTCTTTGAATACTACAAATCCTACAATAAATCGACCGGGCAGGAATACGACGGTATGGTCGAGCATGTAACGACCGGTTCGGGCACCATGACCATGTTGAACTCCAAGGGCGAGGAATGCGTTGTCTCATATACCCCGCTCACGTCGATGAAAACGTGGTTCCTGCTGGCATATATACCTTCCGGAGAGCTTGCGACAAACACGGTCGTTGACTGGATCCTTCTTGGAATAGTCGGACTCGGACTACTTGTACTGCTTGTTTTCAATCTTCTGATCATGATGATGTTCAACAGGAAGCTGGCCGAGGCTGCAGAAGCCGCAAACCAGGCCAACGAGGCCAAGTCGTATTTCCTCTCGACGATGTCACATGACATAAGGACTCCCATGAACGCGATACTGGGCCTGAACGAGATGATACTCAGAGACAGCAGGAATGAGGAGATCGTTTCTTATTCCGAGAGCATCAGGACAGCGGGAAACATGCTTCTGGGGATAATCAACGATATCCTTGACTTCTCCAAGATCGAGGCCGGGAAGATGAACATTGTCAATGTTGACTACAGTGTTGTTTCTCTTTTGCATGAT
Organism: uncultured Lachnospiraceae bacterium; assembly: GCA_905236925.1. Taxonomy (GTDB): domain Bacteria; phylum Bacillota; class Clostridia; order Lachnospirales; family Lachnospiraceae; genus RUG11977. The sequence continues at coordinate 1,362 of CAJOQS010000320.1, forward strand.
GTTGTGAATATGGTTCAGGGTAAGGCAGAGGAAAAAGGCCTTGCACTTGAACTCGATATAGACAGTGACATCCCGATGGTCCTTAACGGAGACGAGATCCGTATCAAGCAGATCATTACCAATATCCTTTCAAATGCGGTAAAATATACCAAGGAAGGCACGATCACCTTCAAGGTGGGCTACGAAAAGGAAGAAGGTAGAGAAGACCGCATAAAGCTCTCTGTAAGTGTTGCGGATACCGGAATCGGTATCAGGGCGGAGGATCTCAAGCGCCTGTTCGTTGCCTTTGAACGCATCGATGAGAAGAAGAACCGGAGCATCGAAGGAACAGGACTCGGAATGACGATATCCGAGAGCTTTCTGGCAATGATGGGCAGCCATCTTGAGGTCGTAAGCGAGTACGGAAAGGGGTCTGTGTTCTCGTTTGTTCTTGAACAGGAAGTGAAGAACTGGGATCCCATCGGCAATTACGAGGAAGCCTTCAGGCACGCGGTTTCCGAGAGGCGGAAATACCGCGAGCGCTTTACCGCACCGTACGCAAGACTTCTTGTTGTGGATGACACACCGGTCAACCTCAGTGTATTCCAGAGCCTTTTAAGGCGCACGAAGGTTCAAATAGACACTGCGCAGAGCGGAGACGAGGGCATCGCTCTTTACATGCGAAACCATTACGATGTTATCTTCCTCGACCACATGATGCCTGACAATGACGGAATAGAAACCCTTGCCGAAATGAAAGGTCTTTCGGATACTCCCAACGGTGAAACTCCGATAGTGTGCCTTACAGCCAACGCAATATCGGGCATGCGGGAAATGTATATTAATGCCGGATTTACCGACTACATAACAAAGCCCATAGATCCCGACAGACTTGAATCGATGCTCCTGCAGTACATTCCCAAGGGAAAGCTTGCGCCTCCCTCGGATGACGAGGAGAATGACGATTACTATATTCCGGACTTCATCTTTAAGCTTGAGGAACTGGATGTCAACTCGGGGCTTATACATTGCGGAAGCCGTGAATCCTACATGGTCACACTGAAGATGTATCTCGATTCGGCGGCGAAGAACGCCGAGGAGATCGAGAAGTTCTGGGCCGTTAAGGATCTGAAGAATACGACGGTTAAGGTCCATGCCTTAAAGAGCACATCGAGAGTGATCGGAGCGCTGCGGCTGGGTGATTTCGCAGCGAGGCTTGAGAAGGCCGGCGATTCGGGAGATACGGAGACACTCGATAAGGAACTCGGTGAGCTGCTCGTGCAGTACAGGAAGCTGATCGCCGACCTTGAGCCGTTAAATGATCTGAACGACGGCAGCGAAGCGGATGACAGACCGGTCATCACGCAGAAGGATATGGAAGAGGCATATACCGCTCTTTCGGAATTCTGTGAAAGCATGGATTTCGACAGTGTTGTAAATATCGTGGAATCCCTGAACGGGTACAGGTTCCCCGAGGACGAGGCCACGAGGTTTGACGCGATCAGAAAAGCGGTCGATAATTTTGATTATGATTTGATACCTGGAATTCTTTCGGGAGGAGCTGGAAATGGCAAGTAAGATTCTATTTGTCAGTACGGGAAGCGGTTTTATGTCGACCGCGCTCGGAACAAATCTCAGAAAAGCGGGATTTATAACGGTTCTTGCGGAACCGGATGTGCAGAGCATAGAGACCGTCAAGGAGGATATCGACATGATCCTCGTGCTTGCGGGCGAATATGTCTACAGTTCCGCGGAGGCGCTCGTCTACATCATGGATATCAGCAGGGACGAGGAGCATCCCGTCTGCGTGATCGGCTATGATGACGAGATCGCGGAGATAAAAAAATACATTTCCGAGACAAACATCAAGAAGGAATTCAGAAGACCCTTTGATGCCAAGTATGTTGCCGAGGAGCTCAAAGCCATTGCGGCCCTTGCGGAGGAAAAGCGCTCGGGAAAGCATATCCTTCTTGTTGATGACGACCCGACATTTCTGAAGATGATCCAGGGCTGGCTTTCGGAAAGATACAGGATAACAGCCGTTAAGTCCGGAATTCAGGCCATCACATATATGGCCAATCACAGGCCGGATCTTATACTGCTTGATTACGATATGCCGATCACTCCGGGTCCCCAGGTCATGGAGATGATCAGAAGCGAGTTCAACTACAGCGACATTCCCATCATTTTCCTGACGGGCAAATCGGACAGGGAAAGCATAATGAATGTTGTGAAGCTCAAGCCGCAGGGCTACTTCTTAAAGACCATGCCGCGCGATGAGATCGTCGGAGCGATAGACAATTATTTCTCGGTCCATAAATGGGATTCGATCAGCTGAAAGGAGAAGGAATGGTCAGATATACGAAGAAAATGATCGCGGTCATGCTCGTGATAATGATCGTCCTGAGCATGACGGCCTGCAAAAAGACTTCTGAGCAGAGCACTGAGTTCAAGCCCCGCTATGATTCTGAAACAACATGCTCGCTGAAGGTCGCCGGAACGTATTCCAATTTTGAATCACTTGAGAGTGAATTTGAGCGGTTCTACAGCTATTACCCCAATGCGAGCATCAGCTATATTTGTCTTGATGATTACAACAACACGATATCCAGCGCTATCGTGAGCGACGAGGCACCCGACATCTACGTCACCGCCACATGGATGCTTGAGGACAGCAAGATGAAGCCGCTGTTTGACCACGCTGAGATCCTTTCCGATCCGAAGCTTGAGATCAACACGGACTGCATCCGCGAGGGCGCAAGGTGGACCACCGAGGGCGGCGATATCGTCATGCTCCCCATCTTCACAAGGTCCTACGGAATGCTCGTAAACGTGGATATCTTTGAGAAGAACGGACTGAGTATCCCTGAGGATTATTCGGGTCTCCTTAAGGCGTGTGAAAAGCTCCGCGCCGCCGGATATGCCAATCCTGTCATGGGAGCGAACGGTCACACGGTGTCCGGACTGTACTATGCCTTTGCTTTCCCGATGTTCTGCGACAATGTTATGAAGCATCAGGAATCCCTCGATGCGCTCAATTCGCTTGACGGAAGTGCCGGTGAGCTGATGCGTCCCGCACTTGAGAGGCTGAAGGC
>CAJOQS010000321.1 GCA_905236925.1 uncultured Lachnospiraceae bacterium
AACTGAATGACTATGTCGAGTGTATGCGCAGGATAAGGGAGCTTTCTTCACCTGCCCTTGACCGGATAAGCGATGCCGGCGATTACTGCGATACACTTCTGAATAACTTTCTTACGATAGGTGAGCTTGCGCGCAAAAACAGGGAGACGATGGAGGAGATAATCCTTCCTATGCTGGATCCCGACAGGGCGCTGTCAGAGGACGAACAGGCTGAGCTTGAGGAGTTCAACACCCACCTTCTCGATGCGGCGGAATGCTATGAGACCGACCATCATGTCGCGGGGATGATAGCCGACAAGCTGGCAAGCATCTCCATGGAGGAAGGCGACGAGCCGGACGGCGACAGTGTCGAGGACCTCATTAACGGCCTTGCCAAGAAGATGCGCATCAAGTACTACAACATGATAACCTCCGAGGCCAGCAACCCCAGGGCGTCTCAGAAGCAGAGGGAAGAGGGCTGGGAGGCATTGCGCCTTCTTGAGGCCTATATGGATAAGGACAGGATGAGGGAGCTTCCGCTGGAGCTTAGAAAGCTTGTCTTTAAGAGTGTCTCGAACGAGGCTTTGTTATACCAGACCTACAACGACCTTCACAAGGCGGAATACAGGAAGAAAATGCTCGACGCAGTCGAGAAGACGTTTGCCCGAATGAACGATCCCGAATACAGGGAGCTGCTTCCCGATTTTAACTGGAAGGTCCTTGAGTTCATGCTATATGACCGTGTCGGAACTCTTGTCGGTGACCGGGATATGCCGGTCGAAGAGGGCAAGGCCATATATGAGATGATGAAGCGGATGGAAGTCCTGTGGGACGAGGATTCGAGCTTTCTGCTTCAGTTCTGCCCGAATTACAGCACTACCTTTGTTAAGCAGCAGCTTCTGTACGCTGCGATACGCGCCAACGATCCTTCAGCGTGCGACCGACTGAAGGAGCTTGAGGAGCTCTACGAGAACAGGGACAGGAGCGAGTACGGCTGGCACGGAACCCAGTCCAGCATCGACGTCCCTATAGGCATTTACAATATCATAGCCCACGGCTACGTTGAAACGGGTCTCACCGAATGCGAGAAGATGAACAGGATGGATTCGCTCGCGCGGGATATTATGGAATATTTCCGGCGCATGCCCAAGAAGAGCATGCTTGTCGACCAGATAGTCATGTACAACCATCTGCTTATGGATTTTGTGGAGCTTCCCGGAAAACTCAGGTTTTCCGATCTTTGCATGCAGTCGATCGCGGTCATTCATCCGCCCACATTTATTCACGTGAATATGGTCGCCGAGATATCGCTTTGCCTTGCACGACATATCATCGACAAAAGACCGGAGCTTTTCATCGGCTTCCCGGGTACTTCCGATGCCGCTTCCGTGAGCGCTCTCAGGAAGGACATCCTCGACTATGCCTATAACGCCGGTCTTTACCACGACATCGGAAAGCTGACCATTATCGATACTATCGAAATGTACGGACGTTCGCTTCTCGACAGCGAGATATCGAATCTGAAGATGCATCCTGACAACGGTGCCGATATGGCGAAGAAGCACCATTCGACGGCAGCTTATGAGGATGTTATCCGCGGCCATCACATATGGTACGACGGGTCGAGCGGATATCCCGAGGGCTTTGATAAGTCGAACAGCCCCTACAAAACAATGATAGATATCGTTACGATTGCAGACTGTCTGGACGCTGCGACCGACGGTGTCGGCAGAAGCTACAACAAAAGCAAGGATCTCACATGCTTTATACGTGAAGTCGAACAGGGCGCAGGTACAAGGTATGCTCCTTACTGGCCCGAGGTTCTTAAGGACAGTGAAGTTTTGCGGGAGCTCTCTTACCTTATCAAGGAGGAGAGGGGACGTATTTACAGCGAAACCTTCAGGCAGCTGACCAGGATTGGATAAAGAAAGGAAAGTACAGCTTTGATAGATGAAGTTATAGCTATCGTTCGCGAGGCTTCGAAGCTCATGACCGTCAGGAACATGGAGGTCGAGCAGAAGGGAAACGCCTCGAACTATGTTACCTCGAGCGATGTGGCAATTCAGGAGTTTCTGTCCGAAAAACTCACGGCCCTTGCTGAAGGCAGCTCCGTACTGGGAGAAGAGGAAGTGAGCGAAAGCATCCTTACAGGCAAGGTCTGGATAATCGATCCGATCGACGGTACTTCGAACTATATCCGCGATATCGGCCTCAGTGTTATATCCGTTGCCTATATGGTTGAGGGGCAGTCGGAGCTCGGTGTGGTTTACAATCCCTATCGCGACGAGATGTTTTCTGCTGTCGCAGGTCGGGGTGCATACCTCAACGGCAGAAGGATCCATGTTTCCGACAGGGATTTTGAACATTCGCATCTTTGCTCGGCAATGAGCCTGTATGACAAGAACTATGCCGCACCCTGCTTCAGGATAATCGAGAAGGTCTATGCACAGTCCGACGACTTACGGCGACTCGGCTCGGCAGCCCTTGAACTTGCTTATCTTGCGGCAGGAAGAGTGGAACTGTACTTCGAGGTCCGCGTTTTTGCGTGGGATATCGCTGCCGCAATGCTCCTGATAAAGGAAGCCGGCGGTCTTGTAAGAGTCTATGGTTCCGACAAGGTCCCTCTGGACAGACCCTTCCCCATTTATGCGGCAAACAATGCTGAAAACATGGACAGGCTCGAGAAGATAATTTACGAGGAAATTCCCGAACCCCTGTATTGATATAAGGAGCAACGCAGATGAATCTGAATCTTGAAAAGCCCATCGAACACGATTATAAGGATCCAAAGGGCAATATGAATCTTGACACTTCATATGAGCTGACGGTGGCGGAGCTTGGGCTTCAGCAGACCAAAAGGGATCAGATCATCGCCTTTTACATAAGCGTTATCGGTTTTATTACTCCGAACCTGATCGGCCTTGATCTCCCGAGCGGTATCAAGGGCTGTGTTTTCTTTGCACTTTATATAGTGGGTCTTCTGTTTGTGCATGTCATAATCCGTTACAGGATCTATAAGGAAGTTTACTGGATCGCCTGCCGCGTTATTACCCAGCTCTACAATATCTTCCCCGAGAGGCGGTACGAGGACGTTATCTACCGCATTTTCTACAATGAGCTCAAGGAAAACCGCGATACCATCGTGAAATGGAAGGAACACGGGAAGAAAAAAGGCGAGATCAGTTATTTCCGTTCGTTTAAAAGACAGGTGAACAGCGCCGAGACGATTCTGTTCGAAACCCTGACCTTTATGTGCACTGCGGTTGGAGCTCTGTCGGCTTTCTACCTCTGGGATTATTATCTTTTCTTTCCCTTCCTTCCGGCCGGAATTCTGATTATCGTAATGATGGTGGTTATGGCCGTAGTGGTCAATTACAAGTATTCGACACGACTCATTAAACTCTACGAATGTATAGAGTCCGAAGAGAAGCAGGCAGCGTTCGAGGCTGAACTCGGCGGACTGAAGGATGAAAAAGAAAGAGAGAGCCGAAGGCAGAAGCATGACGAGGCTCAGGTCAAGGCACTTAAGGCGTCATTTAAGAAGGCGTGGATGCTCAGATGCTTCCTCGACGATATCCTTGAGGAAACGAACGGAGAAGGAGAGAATGAAGCAAAGGCATGACCGGTGCGGGCCGGGCAACTGGAAAACCTCCAGTCAGATGATCGCCGTGTATATCCTTGCAGTTCTCGTTCCGCTTGTTATTATAGGGTCATATCTGATCTCGACGGTAAGCTCGTCACAGCGGAGATATTACTCGGATATGCTGGAGATGAACAATGCGGGTGTCCAGCAGACGCTGTACGAGATCACATACCAGATATTTACCGCATCGGAAAGCATCGTTTACAATGACGGCCTCATAGAGTTCCTGAACGGTGAATACGAAAACGAGCAGGATATGATCGTCGCCGCGTCGAAAACCACGCTGCTTGACAAATATGCGGCAAGGTATGCCGGAATAGATCAGATAACCGTATACGTCGACCGCGACGATATGGTCAATTACGGCCAGTTCAGCAAGGTCACGGACGAGATAAGGGAGTCGGACTGGTACAGGACCGCTTCGGAGCAGTACAGGCCCTTCTGGCTTGCCTATGAATCCTCGGACAGAAGAAACAGCAACAAGAACTGGAACCTGATCCTTGTTCGCAAGATGGTGCTTGTCGGCGGCGAACGCGAAGCGGTTATCATGATCAAGGTCAGGGATTCGTATCTTGCGAGCCGCCTCGGAAACTCCTCCTACACGACACTTGTATATGTAGGCGACGGACCGGCAGCTTTTTCGACTGCGCTTTCTCTGTACGGCACCGAGACCGGTCTTGATATCGACTATGAGGCAGATGATTACCGCTACACCGGTCAGACCGTTTTCAACGGCAGAAGGTCTCTGGTCTGCGTGAATTCCCTGCGCCTGTCGAGGTTCTCGAACAGACTTTATCTTGTAACCTATGACACTGAGGCGCTTTACAATATCAGCAGGATCGTAAGGACGAACTATCTGATCCTCGCGGTGGCTCTTGCACTGCCTCTTGCGATAATAATATGGTTTACAAGGCGCTTTGCCAGACAGGTGGGAACTCTGAGGGACGAGATGAGAAAGGCCAGCAGAGGCGAATACAACAGCATGTCGGACCGCCTGTACGGGAGCGAGGAGCTGGCGGACGCCTTTTCCGATCTTCAGAAGATGGTTTCCGATATCCAGAGGATGGAGGCGGAGCAGTACGAGGCGATGATCAGGAACCAGAACATCATCAACGATCAGCAGAAGATCGAGTTCAAGATGCTCTCAAGCCAGATCAATCCTCACTTCCTCTACAATACGCTTGAAACGATCAGGATGAAGGCGCTGGCTGCGGGTGATGCGGAGGTGGCGAACGCGACCAAGCTTCTCGGAAAGTCCATGCGCTATGTGCTGGAAAATACGGGAACGCGCGATACAACTCTTCAGAAGGAGCTGGAGCATCTGAATGTTTATCTCCAGATTCAGCAGATGAGGTTCGGAGACAGGATCGGCTACAGCATCGTGATCCCCGACGGACTTGAAGCCTCCGAATACAAGATGCTTCCTCTGCTTTTGCAGCCCGTAGCCGAGAATGCGATCGTACACGGTCTCGAAGGCCGGGAATCGGGCGGACTCGTTGTGATACATGCCTATACCGCAGCGGCGGAGGGAGCGGCGGATATCCTGAGGATAGATATCTCCGATAACGGCAGCGGTATTGATCCCGATGAGCTGGAGGATCTGAACAAAAGGCTCGGGAACTACCGCGAGGATGACCGTACGAGCAGCATAGGTCTTTACAATATCAACCGGAGGATCAAGCTTTCCTACGGAGAGGCCTACGGAGTATCTGTCGCAAGCACAAAGGGAGAGGGTACAACCGTATCCGTTTCGATACCCGCGCTGAGACTGAAACCCGGCACAGAGGACAGCGAAGGATCAAAAAGTTGATTTTTGACAGGTTTTTATACAAATTAATACATTAAAAGATAAGCGGGTGCGGGTTATAATGACCTTACCATTATTCTTAAAAGGAGAAGTATCGTATGGAATTTGTGATCAGCGAAAATGCTCTCGAGTTTAAAAGAAACGGAGAGACCGTCCGGATAGAGGCGTGGGGAAAGAACGCCCTCAGGGTGCGTTCGACCATGCTCAGGGAATTTACGGGATGTGACTGGGCGCTCACTGAAAAGCCCAATGCTTCGTCACCTGATGTAAAGGAGTTTGAAGTTCAGTATTCAAGCGAGGGCTGGGGCCCTTTTACACAGAAGCATGCGTCGATAACAAACGGACGTGTAAGGGCCGAGGTCAACTTCGCGGGTGTCATTTCGTTTTTCAGAGACGAAAAGCTCATCCTGCGAGAGTATTACAGGTCCTACGGCGGCACGATATCTAAGGAGAGCCGCTGCCTGAAGATAGTCAACCGCGAGTGGAAGGGCATCATCGGCGGA
>CAJOQS010000322.1 GCA_905236925.1 uncultured Lachnospiraceae bacterium
ATCGCGGTGGTATTCGGTGTCGAGAGTCATCCTGTCATATTCGAGATGTCCGAATACGAATATCTGACGACCTTCCATAGCCATCGCTATGCAAATGCCGGCCTCCTCGGAATCTGCGAGAACCTTGAGAGCGGGATGGTTCCTGATCTCGTCGGGGTCGACTGTGGTGTGCCTGCTGTGAGGAATATAGAAGATATCGTCGAAACCCCTGACAAAAGGTTCTTTACGGAAATGCACGGTATGCTCGAAAACTCCGAACATTTTCCTGTCCAGCGGCTTTTTGTTAATGCCGTAGTGATAGTATATCCCGGCCTGCGCGCCCCAGCAGATGTGTAGCGTGGAGGTTACGTTGGTCTTGGACCATTCCATTATCTCACAGAGCTCGTTCCAGTATGCGACCTCCTCGAAGGGCATCTGCTCGACCGGTGCTCCGGTGATGATAAGTCCGTCGAATTTGCGGTTCCTGACATCTTCAAAGGTCTGGTAGAACTGCTCGAGGTGGGACTTTGCCGTATTCTTGCCGACATAAGTCGAGGTGGTCAGGAAGGTTATATTGACCTGCAGCGGAGTATTGGAAAGAGACCGGAGCATTTGAACTTCGGTGGCTTCCTTTAAGGGCATAAGGTTCAGTATGGCGATCTCAAGAGGACGGATATCCTGCGTCATCGCGCGGTTTTCGTCCATCATGAAGATGTTTTCTTCTTCCATTATCCGCTTGGCCGGAAGATCGTTCTGAACTCTGATAGGCATTGCTTGTTCTCCGTTTCTGTTTCTGTGTAAAAACGCAAGGACAGGATTACTTTGCCCTTGCGCCTCGATATACTTTATCTAATATAATATCATATTTGTCAAGTATTACCCGCCATTTTCAGGAAATCCTCTTCGGTAATGATCGGGACTCCGAGTTCTTTGGCTGTCTTGTTCTTTGAAGAACCAGAGGTAATATCATTGTTGATGAGGTATGAGGTCTTGGCAGTAACACTGCCGGTAACCTTGCCTCCGCGCGCTTCTATATAATCCTTTAGTTCGTTTCTGTTGGCAAAATGTTCGACCGATCCGGTAATGACAAAAACCTTTCCGTTGAGCTCTGCCGAAGCCGCTTCCTCTTTTTCAAAAGTCAGCAGAGATAGCATTTCACGGTACATTGCAAGATTGTTTTCGTCCGCAAAATAGTCCGTAAAGGACTTTGCAAGCACTTCTCCGATACCTTCAATGCTTGTAAGGTCTTCCGCGGTGAGCTGCGGAATTCGATCGGGATTGTCGGAAATGTATCGGCAGATGACCTTCGCATTGGCCAGACCGATGTTGGGGATTCCGAGCGAGTATATGAGCCGTGCGAGAGTGGTGGTACGCGCTGTCTCAATCGCTGCGAGCAGATTGTCGCGGCTCTTCTCCTTGAAGCCTTCCATGGAAGCAATACGGTCCGCATGCTCCCTGAGCCTGAAGAAATCGGGCATGCTGTGGATAAGGCCTTCGCCGATCAGTTTCTCGATCGTGGCCTCGGACAGTCCGTCGATATTCATCGCATCCCTTGCTGCCATATGGGTGAAAAGACCGAGCTTTTTGGCTGTGCAGGAGGGATTGTCGCAGTAAAGAGTCCTTACGCCGTTCTCCTCGTGTATCGAAGTGGGGGAGCCGCATACGGGACACTTGTCGGGAGGAACACACTTTCCGCTGCGGGTCAGGTTTTCCGATATCTGTGGGATGATCATATTGGCCTTATAGACCCTGATCCTGTCGCCTTCGCCGAGAGAGAGCTCCTCGACAATGCTGACATTATGTACGCTTGCACGTGAAACGGTGGTACCTTCGAGTTCGACCGGTTCAAAAACAGCTACCGGGTTGATAAGACCGGTACGCGAGGGCGACCATTCGATATACCTGAGTGTGGTCTCGGCCTGCTCGTCGGCCCATTTGAAGGCTATACCGTCACGCGGGAACTTGGCGGTCCTGCCAAGCGACAGCCCGTAGGCAATGTCGTCGTATATCAGAACAAGGCCGTCGGAAGGAAAATCGTTGGTGGGGATCTTCTGTGAGAATTCTTCGAGCGTGCCGGCTACATTTGCTGCATCAACAAGCCTTCTCTCTACAACGTCAAAACCGAGGGAAGCAAGATAATCGAGCTGTTCGTGACGGTATCTGAAGTCGCCGGAAGGCGCCGGGTCGCTCATCGAGATCAGAGCGAAGGCATACAGATACACGCTCCTTTTTGCGGTTATGCTGCTGTCAAGCTGACGCACCGAGCCGCTGCAGAGATTGCGCGGATTTTTATATCTGGCTTCGGTCTCCGGGATGGAAGCATTGATCTTCTCGAAATCGGAATAGCGGATAACGGCTTCGCCTCGCAGTACGAGTTCGCCTTTGTACGCAATGCGGAGAGGGACATTTTTAAATACCTTCGCATTAGGCGTGATGACTTCACCGATCTCACCGTTTCCACGGGTCACGGCCTTTACAAGCTCGCCGCCCGAATAGGACAGGACTATCGTAAGACCATCCATTTTCCAGGAAAGAACGCCTTCATGAGCGCCAAGCCATGCTGCGAGTTCCTCGCGCGATTTGGTTTTGTTAAGGCTCAGCATGGGTGAAGCGTGGCGCTCCTTAGGAAGCTCGGAAAGGACCTCGTAACCGACGTGCTGAGTGGGGCTTCCGGCAAGAACCATGCCGGTCTCATCCTCGAGAGCCTTCAGTTCGTCATAGAGTCTGTCGTATTCGTAATTACTTATGATCTCCCGGTCTTCCTGCTCGTAGGCCTTTGCCGCCCGGGAAAGAAGGTCTGTCAGTTCTGTTATGCGCTGTTTTTTCTCTTCTGTGGTCATTGGTGTTCTCCGGTTTTTTAGTTCGTGCCGATACTTTTGTATCCGGTCTGACCGGTTTCCTTACCGGCCGTTCTTCGTGTCGATGTGTCGAGAGGTTTTCCTCGTTGTCGCCATCGTACTCGACGGGAGCGTTGCTGGAATTTG
>CAJOQS010000323.1 GCA_905236925.1 uncultured Lachnospiraceae bacterium
ACAGGCTCAGCTTGTTGACGGCAAATGTCCCGACTGCGGCAGAGAAGTAAAAGCAGCAAAGGAAGAAGCATATTTCTTCAAGATGAGCAAATACGCCGACAGACTTATCGAGCACATCAACACCCATCCCGAGTTTATCCGTCCCGAGTCCCGCAAGAACGAGATGATGAAGAACTTCCTTCTTCCGGGTCTTAAGGATCTCTGCGTTTCAAGAACCTCGGTAAAATGGGGCATTCCTGTTGATTTTGACCCCAACCACACCGTATATGTGTGGATCGATGCGCTGAGCAACTACATCACCGGACTTGGCTACGACGTTGACGGAAACCACGGCGATCTCTACAGGAAATACTGGCCTGCAGATCTTCATCTGATCGGCAAGGATATCCTGAGATTCCATACCATTTACTGGCCTATTATCCTTATGGCTCTCGATGTTCCGCTTCCGAAGCAGGTATTCGGACATCCCTGGCTGCTTCAGGGCGGTGACAAGATGAGCAAATCCAAGGGCAATGTGATATATGCCGATGATATGGTCGACCTGTTCGGCGTTGACGGAACAAGGTATTTCGTACTTCACGAGATGCCCTTCGAAAACGACGGCATCATCACCTGGGAGCTTCTTGTGGAGCGTCTTAACGCAGAACTTGCCAATGTCCTTGGCAACCTCGTCAACCGCACCGTTTCAATGAGCAACAAGTATTTCGGCGGTGTTGTGACAAATACGGGAGTCAGGGAAGCCGTTGATGACGAGCTTATAGCTCAGACAACCGCGCTTAAGGATATCGTTGTTGCGAAGATGGACGAGCTTCGCGTTGCAGACGCGCTGACAGAGATCTTCAATGTATACAAGAGATGCAATAAATACATCGACGAGACCATGCCGTGGGCTCTTGCCAAGGATGAGTCGAAGAAGGATCGACTTGCGACGGTTCTGTACAATCTGGTCGAGAGCATCAGCGTGGCAACAAGTCTTCTGGCGTCATTCCTTCCCGAGACCGCTGAAAAGATATTTGCACAGCTGAACACGGAGCCCCGTGATATCGACGGACTCTCCGAGTTCGGAAAATATCCTTCGGGCAATAAGGTCGTTGAAACACCCGAGATCCTCTTTGCGAGACTTGATCAGAAGGAAGTGCTCGAAAAGGTTGAGGTTATCCGCGCAAAGCAGGCTGCTGACTATGCTGCCGAGCAGGCAAAACTCGGTCTCAATCCCGACGGAACTCCTATCGGAACGACAGCGGACAAAGGTGGTTCTTCTACAGCGGTAGAACGCAAGGAGCTTCATGTTCCCACCAAGCCCGAGATCACCTATGACGATTTTGCGAAGATGGAATTCCGCGTCGGTGAGATCCTCAAGTGCGAGGAGGTTCCCAAGTCCAAGAAGCTTCTGTGCAGCCAGGTTAAGATCGGCGACGACGTGAAGCAGATCGTTTCGGGCATCAAGGCTCACTACACTCCCGAGCAGATGGTCGGCAAGAGGGTAATGGTCGTTGTAAACCTCAAGCCCGCGACACTTGCGGGACTTAAGTCGGAAGGAATGATCCTCTGTGCGGAAAACGAGGAAGGCGACCTTGCGATCATGGTTCCCGAGAAGCCCTTCGAAGGTGGAAGCGAAATCTGTTAAAAACTCACAAAAACAAAATAACAATTTGTAAAAACTGACGAAATATGATAAATGGCGTGAATTGCATTGACAATTCGCGCCATTTTTTTTATACTCACATCACAATCTTAAAGATCTATAATCCGTCGATCGACATCAATCCCATTTAACGAAAAAAGAAGAACAAGGAGGAAGTGCATCATTGGACAGGATAATGGCTATTCTCGCCTCTGAAGCGGAATATGCCCGGCAGCTTGCTGCCTTTCTGAGCGGCATGCCGCGATTTTTGCTGAAGCCGGTGGTTTTTACGGATGCGGAAGCGTATCTGAAGTATCAGAAGGAAAACAGGATCGATCTTCTGCTGTGTGACGAAGAAATAAGGATGGCAACTCCGGGACTTGAGGCGGACAGGATATGTCTGCTGTCGGAGTACAGCCATGTGCGAGAGGAGGAAGGCGATGAGCCTTCGATCTTCAAGTATCAGTCCTCCGAAAAGGTGGCTGAACAGATATTGGACAATTACGCGGCTGCGAGTCAGTGCGCGGTAAAAACGAAAACACCGGCCTTTGCGGAAGAGGCAATGCAGTTCCGGGAATGCGCATCCGCACAGGGTAAGGTCGCCGAAACCTCAGTCCTGTGCGTCTGTTCGCCTCTCGGCGACAGAAAAAGCTCGACGTATGCGCTGGCGCTTGCGGAGCACCACGCCAGAAGAAGAAGGACGCTTTTCATCAGCTTCGATCCGTTTTTCAGCATTCCCGGCAGGCCTGCCGGCGGAAATGTATCGGAGCTGATATACCGGCTTCAGACAGGAGAAGATATCGGCGCATATATCGAAGAAAAGGCTGTGCGTCCGGCCGGTGCGGAATGTCTTAGCGGAATGAACGTATGGCTTGACAGGGAGGATCTGACGGACCTGCAGGTCGGAAGTCTGCTTGATGCAGTCACGGATAAGAATATGTACGGGCAGATCGTTATAGACACCGGAGGCATTGACAGGGCTTCGCTCGCGGCGGCGGAGCGCGCGGACAAGGTATATGTTCCAAGAAAAAAGGGAAAAAAGGACGACGAAGTGATCCGCGCCTGGAAGTCCCAGCTTGTTTTCTCGGGACACAGCGAGATCGCGGGAAAGCTCCGGGAGCGGATGATCCCCTTGGACCGGGGGTTGGAGGACGGTGTTTCCTTCGAACGGCTCCTTCAGGGTCCGCTCGGCGGATATATCAGAGAAACGGAGGAATTCGGCTATAACAGATAACGAACTGTTTAAGGAATTGCGTGAAAGAGTTCTCGCGATATCGGACATTTCCGCGGATGACGGAGGAGACGAAGCAGCACTTTACTCGGTCATCGACGAGGTGATCTCTGCCTGCGCAAACGAGAAATATCTTCCTCTTTCCCGTAAGGTCAGGGCAAGAAAGGCTCTGTACGCATCCATAAGGGGACTGGACGCGATACAGGAGCTTGTTGATGACGCGGATATCACGGAGATCATGGTAAACGGGCCGGACAACATCTTCTACGAAAAGGGCGGAAGAATATACAGGGCGGAGCAGTCCTTCGAAAGCCGCGAGAAGCTCGAAGATCTTGTGCAGAAGATTGCGGCGGGCTCGAACCGTATAGTCAATGAGGCAAGTCCGATCGTGGATGCGAGACTTGCAGACGGCTCGAGGGTAAATATCGTGATACCGCCGGCGGCGCTTAACGGACCGGTTGTAACAGTCCGGAAATTCCCGGCGGAGGTCATGACGATAGAAAAGCTGATCGAACTCGGCTCGATCGATGATGAAGCCGCGGATTTCCTGAAAAAAGCGATAGCGGCAAAAATGAACATCGTCATCTCGGGCGGAACCGGAACAGGCAAGACCTCTTTTCTGAATGCCCTGTCAGGGCACATTCCCGAGGATGAGAGA
>CAJOQS010000324.1 GCA_905236925.1 uncultured Lachnospiraceae bacterium
CCATGAAGGTTCGGGTATATTCGCTGTTCTCACCCGCAATGACTTTTACTATCTGCTCCTGAATGAAGTTGCTGTCCTGATACTCATCGACAAATATCTCGCTGAAGCGCCTTCCAAGCTCCATTGCGGCGGGCCTGCGGATCACATTGCCGTCCTTGTCCTTCGAAGCCAGAATATTCAGGGTCAGATGCTCGACATCGCTGAAATCCAGCACATTCTTTTCAAGCTTCATTTTGCCGAGCCTGCGGATATACTCCTTCGTGATGCGGATCAGCGTTATCACCGGTCCGGCACTTGCCTTCATTTCTTCGGCGATCTCCTCCTCCGAGGCCCCGAAGAGCTTCTGCAGCTTTTCGATGATCCCCTTGAATTCCTTGCGCTCTGCCGACGCCCGCTCCTTAAGGTCGGCGTCCGCGCCTCTGACCGGAGCCATCCTGTCAAACCGGATGGTATTGACCGCATCGCTCATTCCGGCAAAATCCTTCGCTGCGCTTATCCTTTCAAGCATGGCAAGATCGGACTGAAACGCGGGAAGATACGCCGCCGGTCCGTTCTCAATATTACAGATGGCAATACCCCGGTTCAGGCAGTCCGCCGCATAATCGAGCACCGACTGCGCGTACGCGACTGCAAAGTTCTTCCACTCCGGACTGAGCTCCGCATGTCCTTCGCTGTCCGCAACGTATTCGGCTTCAAGTCCGTCAAGCCATTCCTCGGGCCATGCCTGCGCGTCCGCCGCCCTGCTGAGGCTTTTTACAAGGTCTACCAGACCCGTGTCATCCCGCGCCGAGCAGAAGCTCTCGATCATGTCCAGGAAATCCTTTTCACCGGCCGCATAATACTCCTCAAGAAGGTCGTCGAGCACGCTGTTCTCCATCAGCTTTATCTCCGCGCCCTGACCGTTCCTGAAGGCCGGATCGATATCAACCTCGTGGAAGAATTCGTGTACCACGCGGTTGCAGAAGCTGTCAATCGTCATGATGCAGGCGCTCCTCAGAAGCATCTGCTGCCTCTTGAGGTTGCGGGCGTCGGGATCCTTTTCAAGGAGCTCCTCGATCCTGTCGGCGAGCTTTTCGCGCATATGGGCGGCAGCATCCTTGGTGAAGGTTACGACGAGCAGCTTGTCTACATCTGTAGTACCCTCTGTGATGAGTTTTACTATCCGCTCCACGAGTACCGAGGTTTTTCCGGCGCCCGCGGCAGCAGAAACAAGCAGGTTTTCGTTCCTGCTGTTTATCACGTCGAGCTGCTCATCGCTCCATTTATTCTCTCCCATGCTTCATCCTCCGATGAAATTCCTCTGAGTTTGCGGTATTCATCCCCAAGGCTCCGGTCAAAGCCGCATATTCCGCAGAAAGTGCAGTATTTGCAGGCCTGTTCTTCTTCCTTCAGATAGTACGGATCGGTCTTCACATCGCCGTTGAGTATCGCGTCCGCGCGCTCGTTCATCGACTTTTCGGTGAACTTCCCTATTGTATCGAACTGCTCCTTATTGAACAGCTTTGCCGTTGATGAGAACTGTCCGTCCTTCTTTATCCCTACGTTTATAACATCGGAGCCGGCGCCTTTTACAAGCTCGCCGTTCTCATCCGCAAGTCCGGCATCCTGCGCCCTGAGCGCTTCTCCGGTATCCAGCGAGGGGCCGGACATTTTCAGCTTGCTGCCTATTTCACCGGAATAGTCGTCTTTCGCGTCATCCGCGGAAACGATCGGATCGTCGATGTGGTAATAATACATGCCGGCAAACTCGACATCCCCACCCTTTTCGGCGACCTCTCTTGTACCCTCGATCATGTACACGGCAAGCTGTATCTGGAGTCCGTAAAAGAGCTTTTCGAGACTGAATTCCTTCTTGCCGGATTTATAATCGATGACTCTCAGGAGCTTTTTGCCGTCCTTTTCGCATATATCCATGCGGTCTATCTTTCCCTTGAGCCGCATGAAATCGACAGCATGCGTGAAGCTCTGCTCAAAATATTCGGGTTCAAAGCTGCCCGCCCTTATCTGTTTTTCGAGTGTATCGACCGTTCTGGACAGAACGCGTTCTACACGTGTCTTATAATATTCGTTCCTCTTGCTGTCGCTCAGGACATCATCATACTCGGCAAATGCCGCCAAAGCCGCCTCTTTTTCGAGGTTTTCCCGCGTTTCGGCGTCCGTGTCATGCCAGCGTATTCCCTTTTCCTTCAGCTTCAGGCAGTAATACTCCAGCGCACGGTGATAGATATTTCCGAGCTCCACCGCTCCAACCTTGTATTCGGGCTGTTCTTCAAGGCAAAGGCCGTAGCTGATAAAATGGGCAAACGCGCAGGATGCGTATTTTTCAAGCCTCGTTACGCTTCCGGTCAGCACTTCGCCGTAAAGCTTCCTTGCATTCTCCGGAGTGATGCGTTCGGGCAGCCTCTTTGAAAATGCCGCGTCCGCAAGCTTCAGGAACAACTCCCTGTCCCTTGTAAGAAGCTCATACAGCAGCTGTTTTTCATATGCGCTCAGGCCTTCCGGTCTGCCTTTTCTGAGTATCTGCGCAAGTGCGCGTTTTCCGCCGTCGCTGCCTATCAGCAGTTCTCCGTCGTCGGAATGCAGCGTCCTTACCGATAGTCCGTCAAACAGCTTCAGGATCTTCCCGAAGATATAGGAGGGCCTGCCGGGCTTCCTGTCGGGAGTCATCCTGTGCGCCGACAGCCACAGATACCTTGTGGGTCTCGTGAAGTTCAGGTATATGTAAAATTCATTCAGATATGCGCTCTCACGCGCACCGGGCGAGAGCTCTATGTCGCTCTTCGCGAACAGGCTCCTGTCGGATTCCGACAGAAGGCCGGCATCTCCCGATCCCGAAGGTATCATTCCGTCATTGCAGCCAAGGACCAGGAGTGCGCGGATCTCGTTGAAGCGCGTTCTTTCCATGTCGCCTATAACGACCTGATCGCTGCCCTGCGGGATCAGCGCCATCTTCGCCTCAGAGAAGCCCGTATCCAGTATGTCCGAGAATTCCTTAAGGTCTATCCTGTCATCACCGAGCAGCAGCCCGATACGCTCAAACACTTCGTTGATCCTGTCCGGGAGCTGTCCCGCTTCAAGTCCTTCTATCCTCTCCTCGAACGACGCCGCGGTCCTGGAGCTTTCCTCCTTCCCGTGCAGCCTCTCGTATACTCCGCAATCCTCCAGAAGCACCTTCAGCGCCGCTATCCTTTCAGAAACCGTGGCATCAGTCTTTTTCAGTTTGCCGCATACGGGTACGAGAAGCTTGGCGACATGCGAACGAACCTCATTGATGCGCTCAAGATCGATCTCGTATCTGGTCTTGTACTTCGCGGTCCATTCCCTGTCCCATCCGCTTTTTCCGCGCACGGGCCTTGCTGTGCAGTAGCTTTCGAGCAGATCGATATCACTGCTTTCGATCCCGGTCAGGCCGGTCTTAAGGAAGCGGAAAACGCTTTCGACCGTAAAGTCCCTATATGCAATCTCATTAACGGCGCGCACGAATTCCACGGGAGCCGCGCCAAGTATGCTCTTTTTCCTGTCAAGGAAATAGGGGATCCCGGCCTGCATGAATTCCCTGTCCGCGATGGGTCCGAAGGCGGACATATCCCCGACTATCACACCGATATCGGAATAGCGGCAGCCCTCTTTCGCAACAAGCCGCCTGATCTCGCATATGGCGCTCCTGACCTCTGCCGCGGGATTCTCGCAGGTCACAAGCGTAATGCCTTCGCTGTCCGCGCTTTTTACGGTCCTCTTGCGGAACAGGTTCCGTTCAAGACCGGCAAGCGCCGCAGAGTCCCTAAAACGCGGAGCGGTTTCCGGAGCGATCACCTTTCTTATGACATCCGTTCCGGTTTCATCTGCTATACGGGTCAGCTTCTCTATGGTCTTTTCGCTGAGACAGAAAAGATCCTCTTCGTCCGGCAGTTTATCGGCATCCTTGGGATCGATCGTCACGGTCACGCTGATGTCGCAGCCAAGCTCGCAAAGACACTCAATGACCCTCAGCTGCATGACTGTAAAGCCCGTGAATCCGTCAAAGCATACATGAGCTCCCTTCAGAAGCTTCGAGCGCGGTGCCTCGCGGATAAATATCTCGAGGAGCTCCTCGTTCATTATGAACCTGCCGTTAATGAAATCCCTGAAGCCCTGCCTGATCACGCCGATATCCTTCAGCTTCGAGCGGAGCTGGGTGTTATCCTCCGCGAGCTCCGTCATGCGGCGGAATTCCCCGTCACCGATCCCGTACTGGTAAAACTCGGAGATGATCGATTTCATGCCGCTGATAAAGCCCCTGCTGTGGACCTTTCCGGCATAGATCCCCAGCTCTCCCGCATGGTCGAGCGCGACCTTTTTTACTATCATCGTTTTGCCCGTATCCTCAAGCGTTACGGGCGTCTGCACTCCAAGCTCCTCAAAGATGCGGTGCGACATTCTCGGAAAGCTCAGCACATCGATATTCATGATGCCGCCGTTCGGACTGAGCCTTATCATGTCGCGCTGAGTCTGGAGAGTGAACTGTTCGGGAACTATCAAAAGAAAGCTGCGATCAAAATCCTTCGCAGCCTCCCTGACTATCATTTCGTACAGGTCATGTGATTTTCCTGTTCCCGATGAACCCAGATATAGATTTAAAGCCATCCCTGATACCCCATATGCTATCTGTTCTGTCTGAAGAAATCGTATACGGCCTGAGCGGAAACCCTGTTCATGCTCTCGCAGGCTTCAAGCTCTTCGACCGAAGCGCTCCTGACCGCCTCCAGCGATTCAAAATGCCTCATCAGCGCCCGTCTCCTGGTCGGTCCGATGCCCTCGATATCATCGAGTATCGAGCGGACCTGCTCCTTCGAGCGAAGCGACCTGTGGTACTCGATCGCGAAGCGGTGAACCTCGTCCTGAACCCGCGTGATAAGCTTAAAGGCCTCCGATGTCGGATTGATCGGCACCTCGACATTGTTGTAGCAGATGCCGCGCGTGCGATGATTATCGTCCTTGACCAGACCGCAGACCTTTATATCAAGCCCCAGTTTCTCGAGGACCTCAAGGCAGACATTGACCTGTCCGCGGCCTCCGTCCATCATTATCAGATCGGGATATTTCGCAAATCCCGTAAATTCGGCCGGATTCTGTTCTACTCCTGTAGTCTCGTCTTCAGGCTCCCCGCCCTGTTTTCTGCGGTCTTCCTTGCCGTGCTCAAAGCGTCTGGTAAGGACTTCGGCAAGACTCGCGTAATCGTCCGGTCCGACGACCGTTCTGATCCTGAACTTCCTGTAATCACTGGGCTTGGGCCTGCCGTTCTCATAGACAACCATCGATCCCACGGTCTCGAAACCGCTGATATGCGAGATATCGTAGGACTCGACACGCACGGGCGCGGGAATGTCCAGCAGCTCGGCAAGCTCCGCTATTGCGCCCTCGCTGCGTTTTCTTGCCGCGTCAAGCTTCTCGCCGTCACGCTCGAGTATTCCCATCGCATTGCTGCAGGCAAGCTTGATAAGTCCTTCCTTTTCTCCTCGCTTGGGGGCTTTTATAGTGATCTTCGCTCCGGCCCTCTCCGAAAGCCATTTTCCTATCAGCTCCGCCTCGGGAATCTCCTCGCAAAGAAGAATCTCCTTCGGGAGCGCGGGCATCCCCGCGTAGTACTGCTTC
>CAJOQS010000325.1 GCA_905236925.1 uncultured Lachnospiraceae bacterium
CCACTGGGTCCAAGCGTTGTTGCCGGCTTCTGTACCACCGTCAACGTTACGGTCATAGAGCTCAACGGTGATGTGTCTGGTCTCAACGAACTTGCCGTCGATCATGCCACGTGCGTCGGGTCCTGCGGGCTCGGGAGTGGTCTCATTGTTGGTGTTTGTGTTGTTGTCATTAGTGTTGCTGCTGGTGTTGCTGTTTGTGTTGCTCTCGCTCTTGGTAGGAGTCTGAGAACCGCTGTTGGTGGGCTCTTCCTTCTTGCCGCAGGCAGCCAGTGAAAGGATCATGGCTAATACAAGCAATACAGATAAAACTTTTTTCATTTTTTTTCCTCCTTAAAAAATGTATGAATCAACGCGCTATGCGTTTATTCCGTGATGATCACTCCTTGACGGCACCCATCGTAACGCCGGCAATGAAGTATCTCTGCAGCCAGGGGTAGATCAGAAGGATCGGAACCGTGGCGAACATAACCGTTGCCGCCTTCAGCGAATCCTTAAGACCGGGCTGCATGAATCCCTCCTGGGCCGCAACTTCAACCGCGTTAACATTGTTAAGAATGTTGTAAAGGAGAAGCTGCAGAGGGAACCACTGCTTCTGAGTCTTGATGTACATCAGCGCATCGCCGTATCCGTTCCAGCGTCCTACCGCATAGAACAGCGCGAGTGATGCAAAAACAGGCTTTGACAAAGGCACATAGATCTTAAGAAGTACCTTTATGTAGCTGGCTCCGTCGATCTCCGCGGATTCCCTCAGTGATTCAGGGATTCCGTAGAAGAAGCTTCGCATTATGATCATATTGTAGATGCTCAGACAGCTCGGTATGATCAGAACGAGCGGATTCTCCAGAAGGTGAAGGTCACTCATCAGCAGGTAATTAGGAATCGTACCGGCATTGAAGAACATCGTGATCGTAATAAGGATATTGATAAAACCGCGGCCCTTGAGTTTCGGGAATATCAGCGGGAATGCGCACAATGCGGTCATTGTAAGTGAAAGCAGTGTGCAGATAAGTGTCAGGACCGTAGTCCAGATGAACGCCCTCTGATACTTCGGATCGCTCAAAACCGTCTGATAAGCTTCAAGGTTAAAGCCCTTGGGCCAAATAAAAACCTCATGTCTGATAAGAAATTCCGTACCGGACAGTGACCTTGCAGCAAGGTTCAGCATCGGGAGAACACATATGATGCTGATGAGTATGCAGATAATAACGAAAATCCAGTCGCCGATCTTGGTTCCGGTTGATTTGACTTTCATTACCAAATCCCCCTTTCACCGAGTTTACGTGATATTGTATTGGCGGTAAGCAGGAAGAACAGACCGACAACGGACTGGAACAGGCCGACTGCCGTGGTAAGCGAGATCTTCAGCTGCTGGATACCGACTTTGTATACGAACGTCGAGATAACCTCCGCATTCTCCATAACAAGGTTGTTCTTCATTGCGAAAGGTCTTTCGAATCCACCGCCCATGATATAACCGAGATTCATGATGAGCAGAACAACGATCGTAGGCTTGATGCCGGGAAGGGTGATGTGCCACATCTTCTTAAATCTTCCCGCGCCGTCAACCGATGCCGCTTCGTACAGCTCGGTATTGATGCTTGCGATCGAAGCAAGGTAGATAATGGATCCCCATCCGAAGCTCTGCCATACACCGGCTGAGATATAGGTCTTAACCCAGTTCGAAGGATCGCCGAGGAACGAAACCGACTCTCCGCCGAGGAAATTGATGAACTGGTTTACAAGACCGTCGTTGGTCGCGAACAGATGAGAAACAAGGCTCGCGATGATAACCCACGAAAGGAAGTGGGGCATGTAAGCGATGGTCTGAACGACCTTCTTGAACCTCTTGAAGCACAGCTCGTTAAGAATAAGAGCGAAAATGATCGGTGCGGGGAAGCCGCAGATCAGGTCAAGGAGATTCAGCTTGACGGTATTCCTGAGAGCCCTTAAGAAATCGGGATTCTCGAATGCTTTCTTGAAATATTTCCAGACATCCTGCTGACCCCTGTTGTTCGCCCAGGGCATATCCTTAAGCGGTATGTTCAGCTTGTATTCCTTGAATGCGATAATAATGTAACGCATAGGGAGATACTTGAATATCAACAGATAAGCGATCGGAAGGACCAACAGCAGATAAAGCTGCCAGTACTTCTTGATGCTCTGTGACCAGGTGATGCCTGTTTTCACGGCAATCTCATTGCCGTTTCCATCCTGATAGGTTTTAACCTTTGCCATAAGCTGCCTCTTTCTCTATATTCTGCCTTTCTCGTCCGGTATACCGCTCTTCTCACGGTAGTAAGAGCAGATCGTATCACGCCACTCGTCCGCGCTGTCAGCCTGAATATTCAGACGTTCAAGCACTCTCTCGTAGACGTTTTCCTTGATCCTGCCCTTAAGCCCGATCCACGAATCCCGCATCCGGTGCGCCTCCTCGGCTCCCTCGTAGTGTGAATCGTAGATATACTGGATAACGGTCTTACCGCTGTGGAGGCGGTAAGTGTAAGGCACATGGTGCATGAACAGGAGCAGTTCGTCGGGACAGGTCTCCAGCTTCTCATATAATGAGGAATTGGGTTCGTTGTACTGTCCTATATAACCGGTTCCGTCCTTCCCTCGTTCTACGCCCATTCCGCGGCTGTCCGAACGGTGGTAGGTTCCCCACTCCGAGAACTCGTATCCGTCAACATTCGGTCCGTAGTGGTTTCCCGGGTTGACCATCCAGCCGACACCGAGAGGTGATGAATACTTCTCGTATGTCGGCCAGGAAGTACTGAGGATGTATGAAACAGTCAGAAAAACTTCCTTGTCATCGCCAAAAGTAAGAGTGATCCACTCTTTTTCGATATCCTCCGCAGTAAGCGCGGGGTTAAAGCAGAGTCTGCCGAACCCGTAGAGGTTTGCCGCTGCCAGATCGTGTCCGGTCCAGTTCGCGTCGTCGCCGGTGTTCGTTACCGCAGCCATGCCGCAGTTTTTATTCTTGAAGGTTCTGCCCGTAACGATATCACAGACAGTGTCGTCCTTGATCGGACGTCCCTCTTTATCTCTTATGTATGTTTTGAAACCGAGGATCTCCTTGAATTCAGGTATCAGGAAGCATACATGCTTCTGCTGACCGGTGTATTCCTGAGCTATCTGGAATTCGATCATCTGATGTGTATCCTTAAGGCCTCCGAACAGAGGTGAAACGGGTTCGCGAGGCTGGAAGTCCATCGGTCCGTTCTTGATCTGAAGGATTACATTGTCACTGAATTTTCCGTCCAGCGGTTTAAAGTTGTCGTACTGTGCCCTGGCCCTGTCGGTTTTGGTGTCCCTCCAGTCCTGCTTGCAGTTGTAAACGAAGCAGCGCCATATGATTATGCCGCCGTACGGGGCAATAATATCCGCGAGCATGTTCGCGCCCTGCGCGTGATCCCTTCCGTATGTGAAAGGTCCGGGGCGTCCTTCCGAATCCGCCTTGATAAGGAAGCCTTTCAGCTGCGGAACATCCGAGAACAGGTCGTCAAGAACTTCCTTCCACCATGACCTCACCTGTCCGTCCAGCGGATCGCAGGTGTTAAGTCCGCCTATCTCGATAGGAGCGGCGAAGTTCAGGCTGAGGTACAGGTCAACTCCGTACTTTTCGAAGATTCCCGCGAGCTTCTTCAGATCGCTGCGGTAGTCGGCTGTGATAAGCCTCGTTGCCGCCGTTCTGACGTTAACGTTGTTGATAACGCAGGAATTGATTCCGACAGAGGCTATCATTCTCACATAAGCCTCGGTCCTGTCATCGATGATAATGCTGTCATCCCTGAAGAAGAATGACTTGCCTGAATATCCTCTCTCGATGCTTCCGTCCATATTATCCCAGTGATTGAGCATTCTGAGGGGCGAAGCCGGAACACTTTCTTCCGACAGTTCGTTCAGTGAGGAGACCATTTTAAAGAGGAATGTCAGCCTGAAGCTTCCGTATAGAAGCCCCCTTGCCGTGCCGGCCTTGACCTCCGCGCGACTTGCCGCGCTGTTGTAGCTTATCCTGTAGGCTCCGTCGGTATCGAGCGCGGGCTCGCCGACAAGTTCCAGAAGTATATCGATCCTGCCGTCCGAAGCGTTTCGTCCGGAGGTGATTTCATCCGTTGCTGTGATCCTTTTTTCTTCGGCAGCTGTTCCAAAAAGCTCCTTCACCGCCCGTGCCGTTTCATGAACGGCAGTTTCTATGATCCGTTCTTCTTTGCCGGCGGCTGCATGGTCAACCTTAAGAAGTATACTTTCAACGCCCTTCAACCCCGCAACGGAGCACGGGATGTCAGCGTTCAGCCAAGCGGATTCGTAGCTCATAACCTTACCACCTTATTGCGCACTTTCTCAATATCAGATGATAACATTATACCCAAACAAATGATAATGCACTTTCCAACTTTTGACAAGTGATAATCAATTATTGCTAACTGACGATCGGCACTGTGACGAATTATTGCTCTTATTTTTCCAAATATTGCTAAATATTCACAATTTATAGACTTCTACAAATTTTTGTTGCACTAATTGTATTTTTCCTGAGAGTATGATAACATATCATGCAGTAAAAGCAATAGCAAGATTTGACAATCACTGTTTTCTTATTCTATAAGGAGTCAAAATGATAGAAATCCTCAATGGTATTGTCGAGACCGTTTCTTTCAATAACGTAAGCTCCGTTCGAATCTATCACAACCGCGTGTGCGAGGAATATCCGGTCCACTGGCATACAGCCATGGAGATCATCATGCCCTACGAAAACTCCTACGCCATACAGATAGGTCCGGACAGGATAGAGCTGAGCGAGCGTGACATCATCATAATCCCTCCGGGCGAGCTTCATTCGCTAGAAGCTCCCACAACAGGCTCCAGGATGATCATGATGGTCGACTATTCGCTCATCTGCAATCTGACGGGAATGGATTCGCTTCTTCACAGCCTGCATCCCTATACGGTCATCAGAAGGCAGAACAACGACGAGATCAGGGACGAGCTTGCGGAGGTCCTCAGGAATTACATGCTTGAGATCGAGTCCGAGTATTTCGGGAATTCCCCCTTCCGTGAGGCAAGGATCTACTCTCTTCTGATCAGCTTCTTTGTCGACCTCGGACGCGAATCCCACAGTCAGGACAAGAAGCTGTGCAATTACACAACGAACAAGCAGCACGAATATATTCAGAAGTTCATGAATGTCTGCAACTACATCAACGAGCACTGCACCGAGGATGTTACGGTCGACCAGCTCGCGGATGTCGCCGGTTTTTCAAAGTTCCATTTTGCAAGGCTGTTCAAGCAGTTCACGAATATCAGCTATTACGACTATCTTACAAGAAAAAGGATCGAGCATGCCGAGAAGCTGCTGATCCGGCCCGATGTTTCGATTACCGAAGTTGCGATGCAGTCAGGCTTTAATTCACTGTCGACCTTCAACAGGGTCTTCAAGAACCTGAAGAACTGCACACCGTCCGAATACAAGGGTCTGAACCACCCTTACAATCACAAGACCACCGAAAAGATCGCGGAGTGAATCTCCGCGGTTTTTTTATTATTTTCCCGTTGAAACATGATGTCCAGTCATTGTAAGATGATATTGTATCGTCGTGCATTAAGAAAGGACTGCGCAATGAGGAAAGAAAAACTGATAAACAATAATTGGGAGTTTATACGTCTGGATCCGGGGACCGAACTTGGCGATTTCAGAAAAGCGACCGGCTGCAGGACTGCCGTGTCCATATCCGAGCTCTCACCCGAAAGACGTCGCGGCGGACTTCTTCAGAAGATCAACATTCCCCACGACTGGCTCATCTATGACACCAATAATCTCTACATGGACTCAACGGGCTGGTACAGAAAGGTCCTTGATCTTAAGAAGGAACAGGGGCGCCGCTACCTGATCAATTTCGACGGTGTCTATATGGACAGCACCGTATATGTTAACGAAAAACCCGCCGGCACACATCACTACGGATATTCCGCTTTCGAATACGATATCACCGACCTCCTTGAGAACGGTGAAAACGAGATCCTTGTGCAGGTACGTTATAAATCCCCCAACACCCGCTGGTACTCCGGCGCCGGTATATTCAGGGATGTCACATTCAAATCCGTTCCCGAAACCCATATCGCCACGGACGGAGTCTATGTATCACCCAAAAAGGTTCTCGGGAAATGGCAGGTACGTGTCGAGACCGAAGTCGAAGGTCCCGAAGCCGACAAAACATATATCAGGGCAGAGGTGACCCAAAAAGGAGCGCCTTCGGGCGAAGCCGGCGGTGATGTGGAAGTATCCGACATTGCCTACGACGGCAAATACTTCAGCTTCTGCATCGACAATCCTCTCATCTGGGACATCACGTCACCCAACCTGTATAACCTTAAGGTATCGCTTTACTCGCAGCAGAACGAGATCGATTCCCAGACCGTGGTCTTCGGCCTTAAGGAAGCGGTCTTCACCGCCGATAACGGTCTTATTTTAAACGGCAGAAAAGTCAAGATCCAGGGCGTATGCGACCACCACGACCTCGGCTGTCTCGGCGCCGGCTTCAACAGGAACGCGATGAGGAGAAAGATACTCCTCCTGAAGGAGATGGGCGTGAATGCCATCCGTACCTCTCACAACATGCCCGCCCGCGCCTTTATGGAGCTTGCGGACGAAATGGGCATCATGGTCGATTCCGAAGGCTTTGATATGTGGCGGCATGCGAAGACCGAATTTGACTACTCCCGCTTCTTCAACGAGGATTGCGCCGATGATGTCAGGTCATGGATCAGGCGTGACCGCAACCACCCCTCCGTTATAATGTGGAGCATCGGAAACGAGATTTATGACTGCCACGCCGATGCCGACGCTCCCGATGTAGCCCGGATGCTCAAGGAAAATGTAGAGAAATGGGATCACATGCACAACGCCCCCGTCACCCACGCCTCCAATTATATGCAGTGGGAGGGCGCACAGCGCTGCACCGAGGAGCTCGACCTTGCAGGCTACAATTACGGTGAAAGGCTGTATAACGAGCAGCATTCCAAACATCCCGGCTGGCGCATTTACGGCAGCGAAACAAGCTCCACAGTTCAGTCGCGCGGCATATATCATTTCCCGTACAGCGTTGCCACAATGACCGATGATGACGAGCAGTGCTCATGTCTGGGCAACTGCACAACAAGCTGGGGCGCCAAAAGCGTCGAGGAAGTCATCAAAAACGAGAGGGATCACGCCTTCTCCGCAGGACAGTTCCTCTGGTCGGGATTCGATTATATCGGCGAGCCCACTCCCTACGATACCAAGAATTCATATTTCGGACAGCTCGATACCGCCGGCTTTGCGAAGGATACATTCTATATCTTCAAGGCAGAATGGACCGATGCCGGGACTGCGCCCTTCGTCCATCTCTTCCCCTACTGGGATTTTAACGAGGGACAGATGATCGATGTCCGCGCCGCTTCCAATGCCGCAAGCGTTGAACTGTTTGTAAACGGCGTATCTCAGGGAAAAAAGGTAATAGATCACGAGAAAGGCAGCGAGCTCTGCCAGACCTGGCAGGTTCCGTATCACAAGGGTGAGATTGAAGCCGTGGCATACTCCGCCGACGGCAAAGAGATAGCCAGAGACAAGCGCTGCTCCTTCGGCGAGATCGCGGAGCTCAGATGCAGAAGGCTCAAGGAGTCCGACGATCCCGTATTCTTCGAGATATTCGGCGTTGACATCAACGGAAACGAGGTTGAGAACGCCGACGCCCGTGTCAACGTTTTCGTTGAGGGCGGCGAGCTGCTGGGACTCGACAACGGTGACAGCACTGATTTCGATCAGTACAAATGCAGCAGCAGAAGGCTTTTCGGCAACAGGCTCCTTGCTGCGGTAAGACCCGCAAACGGATACCGCCCCGGGGATATCCGGCTCTACGCGTCACTTGACAAAACCGTTCCGATCAGAAAGCTCGAGCTTGTTTCCGAAGGCGGTCAGAAGTTCTGTCCCGGTCATACCACGATCGATATCGAAGCAAGGATTCTGCCCGAGAATTCCTCCTTCAGGGACATCGTCTGGGCTGCAGTAAACGACCGCGGCGTGCCCACACACCTTGCTTCCCTTAAGGCTAGAGGCAACAGATGCAAGCTGACCGCGCTTGGTGACGGAAGCTTCAGGCTCCGCTGCATGACACTGAACGGCGGCAAGAAATACCAGTGCATATCCTCTCTCGAGTTTACCGCCGAGGGACTAGGAACGGCTTATCTCGATCCGTACGGCTTCATAGCCGGAGCAGGGTATTCCGATTCCAGGGGCAATGTCACCGGCGGCAACGAAAAGGGAGTCGCTACTCCGGACAATATTGACGGCTATGTCGGTTATGAAAACATCGACTTCGGCGAA
>CAJOQS010000326.1 GCA_905236925.1 uncultured Lachnospiraceae bacterium
ATCGTTCTGCGCTGCAGCATCCCTGTCCGAAACTATCCTCTGAGGGATCGTAATGATAAACTCCGACCCCTTGTGCTCCTCACTGATGCACTCTATAGTTCCGCCCATCATATCCACAAAGGATTTTGTAAGTGCAAGACCGAGTCCGGTTCCTTCTATGGCACGGTTTGTGCTCTCGTCAAGCCGCTGGAACCTTGTGAAAAGCTCCTTCTTCTGCTCTTCGGAGATTCCCCTTCCGGTATCCTTGACGGAAATTCCGAGCATGATGCTCTCTTTATCTTCGCTTAATCCCACATTCGTAAACTTCAGATGAACGCTGCCTTCATCGGTATACTTGAAGGAGTTCGTCAGAAGATTGGTGATGCACTGCCTCAGACGCATCTTATCACCGTATACCACCTTGGGTATGCTCGGATCGACATCGCAGGAAAACTCCAGATTCTTCTGCTTGCAGATTATCTCGATGCTTGAGCAGCACATCTGAACGAGCTCTCCGAACGAGTAGGGCGCCGTGTAAAGGTTCATTTTGCCCGTCTCGATCTTTGAGTAATCAAGGATATCATTTACGATAACAAGCAGCGATTCACCGGCACTCTCGATGTTTTTCGCGAAATCATGTATTTCGGCAACATCGTTGCTCTCACAGATCAGGTGGTTAAAGCCGAGAACAACGTTCATGGGGCTTCTGATCTCGTGGGACATATTCGCCAGAAATACCTTCTGGGACTTATTGGCCTTCTCTGCCCTTTCCGCGTAAACTATGAGTTCTTCGTTCTTTTTTTCAACCAGCTCAAACTCTCCCGCATAGAGAGTCTTCTGGTAGTTCGTCATGTAAACTATGATCCCTCCGGCAACAATGACACTGCCCAGCACGGAGATTATAACGTGTGTGGGAGAAGGCAGAGGGTAGCTTATTCCCTTGATCTCCTCAAGAAGGATACATTCAACAAGGGTGGCGATCGAAACGACCTGACCTACGGTCTGTGTCTTTCCGCTAAGTGATACGGTAAAGAGAACGAGTTCATATATGATCCAGATAGTCATGCCCGAGTGAAGCCCGCCTCCGAATATCCAGAGAGGCGGCATTAAAACTAAAAGACCGACGAGCATCATATTTACCAGAAACTTGATCTTCTTTCTGGACAGAAGAACTACATAGCAGGTCGGAATATACAGCGTCAGAAATCCCGTTATGCAGACGGCTGCGATGTGGGTATGAGCAAGGATACAGACGATCATGCCAAAAAACGAAGCAAAGGCGCTGGCGATAACCATTCTCGCGGAAAGGCGGTCGTTCAGCGGTATGCTCCTGTCCAATGCAAATGAAATAAGAGGTGTAAATATTCGCTTCATACTGTCTGTTTTTGCTCCTGATTTCGTATTTTACATTATATCATTTCTTTTTTAAAATATCCAGCTTCTTTTTTATACTTTTTTGTGTTTGTCTTTTTGTTTTTGTGAGCATCATTATGATGTTGCTCTTTTCCCGCCGCAATCATATAATTGAATTATAAGTATCTTTTCAAAACCGACAAAAGGGGGACCATTATGAAAATACTGGTTACAGGCGGCGCAGGCTTCATCGGAAGCAATTTCATCTTTTACATGTTAAAGGAGCATCCCGAAGACAGTATCATCTGTCTCGACGCTCTGACCTACGCCGGAAATCTTTCGACACTCAAGCCGGTTCTCGACGATCCGCGCTTTCGTTTTGTAAAGGCGGATATCTGTGACAGGGAGAAAGTTTACGATCTGTTTGAAAGCGAAAAGCCCGATTACGTGGTACATTTTGCCGCAGAATCGCATGTTGACCGCTCCATAGACGATCCCGGCATATTTGTCAAGACCAATGTTCTCGGAACCCAGGTGCTCATTGACGCCTGTGTGAAGTACGGCATAAAGAGATTCCATCATGTCAGCACGGATGAGGTTTACGGCGACCTGCCTCTCGACCGTCCCGACATGTTCTTCGTCGAGACTCTTCCTCTTAAGGCCAGCAGTCCCTACTCGGCTTCAAAGGCCTCTTCGGACCTTCTCGTCATGTCTTATCACAGGACATTCGGACTCGATGCGACTCTCAGCCGCTGCTCAAACAACTACGGGCCTTACCAGTTCCCCGAGAAGATGATCCCTCTTATGATAGCCAACGCAATGGCAGACAAGCCTCTTCCCGTGTACGGCGAGGGCATAAACGTACGTGACTGGCTGTACGTGGAGGATCACTGCCGCGCGATCGACCTCATCCTCCGTAAGGGCAGAAGCGGTGAAGTTTACAATATCGGCGGCCACAACGAAATGCGCAACATCGATATCGTCAAGCTTATCTGCGCAGAGCTCGGGAAGCCCGAATCGCTTATAACATTCGTAAAGGATCGTAAGGGACATGACATGAGATACGCCATTGACCCTGCCAAGATCCACAACGAACTCGGCTGGCTCCCCCAGACCATGTTCAGGGACGGCATCAAGAAGACCATCAGATGGTATCTTGATAACCGCTCATGGTGGGAGGAGATCGTCAACGGCGACTACAAGGAATACTATCAGAAAATGTACGGAAACAGATAAACGGAGTTATTGCATAAGAAGAGCCATCCCGCGGGATGGCTCTTTGTTATATCAGCCGTAATACTCCTTAAACCACTTGCAGAACCTGCCGAGGCCTTCCCTGATACCGATCCCCGGTGTAAAACCATAGTCTTTTTCCAATCCGCTGCTGTCGGCATAAGTCACCGGCACATCGCCCGGCTGCATTCCGACCAGCTCACGGTGTCCTTCAAAGTCATAGTTCTCATCAAGTACACCTGCACGAACAAGCTCCTCCTGGAGAACTCCGACAAAATCCAGAAGCTCCTCAGGCTGTCCGCCGCCGATGTTATACAGGGCAAAGGGCGCCAGCGGCAGGCCGTCCTCTCCTTTTTCTCTTAACGGAGCTCCGCGCATTACGCGGACAATTCCTTCGACTATATCATCGATATAGGTAAAATCCCTCTTCATCCTTCCGTAATTGAAGAGCCTGATGTTTTCGCCGCGTTTGAGCTTCTGGGCAGCGGAATAATAGAACATGTCTGGCCGTCCCGCGGGACCGTAAACAGTGAAGAACCTCAGTCCGGTCGCAGGTATGTCAAACAGCTTTGAATAGCTGTGGGCGAGCAGCTCGTCGCATTTCTTGGTAGCGGCATACAGGGATACCGGGTTATCAACCTTGTCTTCCGTACTGAAAGGTACTTTTTTGTTTCCTCCGTAAACTGAAGAAGAAGAAGCGAATACCAGATGCTCGACTCCACTTCCGCCCTTATCCGCGGAATGCCTGCAGGCCTCAAGGATATTGTAGAAGCCTATCACGTTAGACTCCAGATATACGTCCGGATGGTCGATGCTGTATCTTACACCTGCCTGCGCAGCAAGATTCACGACAACAGTGGGTTGATACTCGTCAAATAACCTTTCGACCAGTTCTCTGTCGGCTATGCTGCCCTTGATAAAAACATGAGAAACGGAGCTTCCGGCTGCCGCCTTTTCGATCATTCCCCGGCGGTACTCCTTAAGCGCGGGATCATAATAATCACTCATGCAGTCAAGCGAGATGATCCTGCCGCTTTTCATGACGCTTCTGTCGTTCAGAAGGCGCATAACAAGATTTGCCCCGATAAATCCGGGACATCCGGTCACCAGAATGGTCTTATCCGTCAGTTCAACCGATTGCTTATTATTCATTTTCTCCATCCCATTTCCGCCAGATATCTGGTAAGCGCGTCCCTCCAGTCGGGCAGCGGAACAAATCCCGCCTCCTTGAGCTTAGACCTGTCCAGCCTGCTGTTGAACGGTCTTACCGCTTTTGACATGCCGTATTCCGCGGTTGAGACGGGGATCACCTTCGTTCCGATCCCTGCCTGCCTGTATATTTCCCCTGTAAACTCATACCAGGAAACATAACCGCCCTCATTGGTGACATGATAATTTCCGTATTTGTCGGTTTCCGCCATGTCGACAAGAAGCCTGGACAGATCGGCCGTATAGGTAGGTGTACCGAACTGGTCATTTACCACACGGACCTCACCGCGTTCCCTGCCGATCCTGATAAT
>CAJOQS010000327.1 GCA_905236925.1 uncultured Lachnospiraceae bacterium
AGCTCGACATCGATGTCTGCCTCTATCGCCCCGATCTGCCTGCGAAGAGCATCCTCTCTGACGGGCTGCCTGATATTCAGGTCAAGGAGCATCCTCGCGACATTCATCTCCATATAGTAATAGACCGGAGAATAGATGCACAATGTTTCATCAGCATCCCGTTTCGCCATCAGTTTACGCTCGAGGAGCAGTTTGTCGATCTGGAGGCTAATCTCCTCCTGCGCCACCATCAGGAGCTTTCCCGTATAGTCGACCAGCTTGTCTTCCGGAAGATATGTATGTCCCTGCGCGGTAGCCTCGTTCAGCGCAAACAGTATCCCGGCGCGGATCCGGTACTCGGAATTGCCTCCGATCCCCGCGCGGGCCGCAATCGCGTCAACGGTCTTAAATCCGACACCCTGTATATCCTCCGCGATCCGGTAGGGATTGGTGCGGATCAGGTCATACATCGCTGCTCCGTACTTTTTGTTGATCTTCAGGGCAAGATTGGATGATATCCCGTATTGCTGCAGGAAGATCATGGCCTGGCGCTGCTCGCGCTTCTCGTCGAACTGCTCGCTGATCTCCCTCGCCATCCTGATGCTGATGCCCTTGATGTCCGCAAGGCGGTGCGGCTCCTCCTCTATCACCTTGAAGGTTTCCTCTCCGAAGCGTGAAACTATCTTCGCTGCAAGAGCCTTGCCTATTCCGCGGATCGCGCCCGAACCGAGATAGACCTGCATCGAAGCGGCATCAGCGGGCTCGGCAGCCTCATAGTGGGTCACCTTCAGCTGCATTCCGTAGATCTGGTGCTTTACGAGCTCGCCCTCACATTTCAGATAATCTCCCTCACTGACATAAGAAAAATTGCCGACGCAGGTCGTGGCTTCCTTTTCTCCCTGCACCGACAATCTCAATATGGTATATCCGTTCTCCGCATTGCGGAATACGATACTGTCTACACAACCTTCAATTGTCATCTGTTATGCGTCCTTTTTCGAACCGTAATCCCTCTTCATCGCTTCGAAGAGCTTCTGCGCGATCCCGAGATCCCCGCGGTCCGCGATGGTCTCGGCGTATGAACCGTACAGACGATCCTTGAACATTCTCAGATACTCGTTCTCCTCGTCCTCATCCTTGGGGACCATTGAATCCTGAACCTGCTTCAGGGTCTGCTCGATCATATATGTTTCAAAGCTCTTGCAGGCTTCCATGAGTTCCTCGTCCGAAGCGTTCTCGAGATTGGAGAGCCTGGAGCCGAGCTTTTCCGCTGATGAAGCCGATGCGTTCGAGGCGTTCATCTTGCTGACGACCGAACTGAGCTGATTGTTAAGTGAAATACTCATAAACTACCTCCCGAGATTATCATCCCCTGCCGTCAGGACCGGAGATTGTTGGCCTGCTGAAGCATCTCGTCAGAAGCGGTAATGACCTTGGAATTCATTTCGTAGGCTCTCTGTGTAACTATGAGATTAACGATCTCGTCCACGGTCTGAACATTGGAGCCCTCAAGGTAACCGGTGTATACCTTGCTTGTACGCAGCATGTTGTCCTCGGCCTCAAGTCTGGGTTCGCCGGAATTCTCGCTCTCGCGGAGGAGGCTTCCCGATATCTTCTCAAGACCCGAAGGATTGTTGAACTGTGCGAAACTTAACTGCACGCCTATCATCTGTGCTGTTCCCGTGTCATCGGGATAGTAGAAATTCCCGTAGTCATCGAGAGTCAGCTGCTGCGGATCATATTCCTCGGTGCTGAAGCTCACAGGCTCGCCCTCTGTGTTAAGAACAGGATAGCCCTCTGCAGTCGCAAGTGTTACGCCCAGTGATGACTTGGCAAGCTGGAACGCGCCGTTACGTGTATAAGCTACTCCTCCGTCGGGAGTCTGGATCCTGAAGAATCCGTTGCCGCTGATGCACATATCGTAGTCGTTGCCTGTTTCAAGCATCGCGCCCTGGGTATAGATCGATGTGAGACCCGACACTCTGACACCCGATCCAACCTGTCCGATAACAGGCTTGGGGTCGCCGTTGTAGTCCGTGGTCTTGCGCTGAAGCTTCTGATACAGAAGCGATGAAAACTCGGTAGACTGCTTCTTGTAGCCTGCCGTATTGACATTCGAAAGATTATTGGCGATGTTGTCGAGGCTGACCTGCTGAGCTGTCATTCCCGACGCGCCTGTCCAAAGTGATCTGATCATATATGATTACCTCCGAAATAAACAGGATCAAACTTTACCAACTGAGCTTACGGCCAGTTCCATAACGTTGTCCACCGACTTGATGACCTTCTGGTTCGCCTCATATGCACGTGTTATGTTGATGAGGCTGACCATTTCGTTGACAACATTGACATTGGATTGTTCCGTGTAACCCTGCCGGACAAGTCCCGCAGCTTCCTTTTCAGTCGCTCCATTGACTTCTCTGTAATAGGTATCCCCGAATTTCTTCAGGTAATCATAATCCTCATAATCCTTAAGCAGAAGCTGGTCCACGATCTCGCCGTCCTCTATGACGTTTCCGAACTCGTCGATAACGACCTCGCCCGCATCCACGGAAACCTGAAGGTCTCCGGCCTGAGACTGCAGATGGTTGCCGTCAACATCAACGATATAACCGTCCCTCGTAATGTGGAAGCTTCCTGCGCGGGTAAGACTCTCATGAGTCGCGCCCGTACGATCCATGACATTCACGACAAAGAACCCGGGGCCGTCAAGCGCCAGGTCATATGTTGTGTCCGTCTGCCTGATGGAGCCCTGTGAGTAATCGGTATAAACCTCGCCGATCTTGACGCCGAGGGGCATGTGTCCGATTTTCTCCTGCTGCCAGTTTGCAGACTTGTCACGTATTTTTATTGTAAGCGATTCGTCAAAGCTCTGGTTTGTAACGCCCTCTTTTTTGTAGCCGACAGTGGTAGCATTGGCCATGTTATTCGAGATAACATCCAGCCTTTTCTGTTCGGTATACATACCGGTCCAGCCGGTATACAGACTTCTGAGCATATAAAAGATCTCCTCATCTGTTCCAATGCTTCCGTGCTAACGGGAGGGCCCTGCTTCCTTGCTGACGTATCAGTTCTTCTTGCCGCTAAGGAACTCGACATATTTGCCGGTTCCGATCGCAACAGCCGTCATGGGATCCTCAGCTGTCATAGTGGTAATGCCGGTCTTCTCCTCGATAAGCTCCTCAAGGCCGTAAAGCAGGCATCCGCCGCCGGTGAGCACGATACCGCGGTCAGCGATATCAGCTGCAAGTTCGGGGGGAGTCTTCTCCAGAACGCTGTGGATAGCCTCAACGATCTGCGAAGTGGTTGCCCTGAGAGCTTCCTCGGTTTCCTCCGATGAAACCGAAATAGTCTTGGGAAGACCTGTTACCAGGTTTCGACCGCGGACATCCATAGCAACCGTCTCGGGCCTGCGGTATGCAGAACCGATGCGGATCTTGATGTCCTCGGCAGTTCTTTCACCTATCAGAAGATTGTGCTTCTGACGCATGTAACGTACCAGTGCCTCGTCAAAGTCATCGCCCGCGATCTTTACGGATGTGCTTACAACCGTGCCGCCGAGGGAAATAACCGCTATATCCGTTGTTCCGCCGCCTATGTCGACGATCATGTTTCCGCAGGGCCTGCTGATATCGATGCCTGCACCGATAGCTGCCGCGATGGGCTCCTCGATGATTGCAACCTCACGCGCACCTGCCTGATAGGTTGCGTCCTCAACTGCCTTCTTCTCAACCTCGGTAACACCGCTGGGTACGCAAACACTGATCACGGGCTTGCGGAAGCGCTGCTTGCCGACTGCCTTCTGGATGAAGTACTTGAGCATCTTCTCGGTAACGGTATAGTCCGAGATAACTCCTGCGCGCAGGGGACGTACGGCAACGATATTGCCGGGTGTACGTCCGAGCATAAGCCTGGCTTCCTCTCCGATCGCCTTGATCTTATTTGTTTCGCGGTCAAATGCAACGACCGAGGGCTCCTTAAGGACAACGCCCTTACCCCTGATATATACAAGAACACTGGCAGTTCCCAGATCGATTCCGATGTCACTCGCTATCATATTAAAAATCTCCTTTCAAAAACTTGTGGGATTGAATTATTGAGTATAGTGACAAACAAACTACATGTTGTCAAGATACATTATATACGCTTTTTCACGTTTTTCAAAGGAAATTTATCGGAATGTAAAAAAAACTGCCCGGTATAGATAATATCGGACAGTTCATTCATTTTGTTAACCTTATTTGATCCGGGCCACGGATCCGCCTTTGTAGACCTCGCCCTTGATCACGACTCTTTCGACTATAGCCGACTTCGGCTTCTCGATAAGCTCGATAAGCTTCTCCCCTGCCTTCGCACCTATGGTTTCCGTATCCTGACGAAGAGTGGTGAGCACCGGTTCGATATGCCTTCCGATCCTGATCCCGTCGTATCCGGCGATCGAAATGTCACCCGGTATGCTGAGTCCGCGCTCGCGTATCACGTTGATGCCTCCGAATGTTGAGAAGTCATCGGGGTAAAGGATGCATGTCGGGCGATTCTTCATGTCCAGAAGACGCTCCGTCATCTTCGCGGTTCCTTCAGTGCTTCTGTAAGGCGCCTCAAGAACATACTCGTCGGGGATATCGAGGCCGAGCTGTTCGGCCGTCCTGTAAAATGACGAAAGACGGCTGTTCGTTACCGAAGACTCAAGTCCGTGTATATACGCTATCCTCCTGTGTCCGCACTCGTAAACATAGGTCAGGAGATCCTTCATTCCGTTGATATTGTCGGACACTATCGAGGTCTTGTTATTGAAAACATGGTCGATCGTGACAAGCGGTATATTGCTCTCGACAAGTTCAATGACATAGGGATCGCGGAAATCCACGCAGGCCACCATGACACCATCGAACCCGCGATAGCGGCAGTGATCGAGATAGGACATTCCCGTGCTGTTCTTGTTGGAGTTGATAAAGGTTATGTCGTATCCGCGCGACTCGACCGTACGCTTGAAGCTGTCGAGTATCGCCGAGAAGAAGTCATGTGTCAGACCGCTGGCCGCTTCATCCGCGAACAGCACT
>CAJOQS010000328.1 GCA_905236925.1 uncultured Lachnospiraceae bacterium
ATGTCGGCAGAAGGATGGACAATGAAAGCAAATCGGACGCCCTCAAAGGGATTTTTTAAGACTTATCTGAGCGGATTGCTCAGGTTTGTTGCGGTTGCCCTTCTGATAGTGGCGCAGTTTGTTATTATCTGCCTTCTTTCTTTAAGGCTGACGGTCTTCGGACTGTATTTTTACGTTATCGCGGAATTCGCCGCGATCCTTGTGGTCATCGGTCTGATGAACAACAGGGCAAGTATCGCGTATAAAACGGCCTGGCTTACTATCATCGCGCTGCTCCCGATCGCAGGTATCATCATGTACCTTTTGTGGGGAAGAAGCGGGATCAAGGACAGGATCAAGAAGAAAAACCTCGATTTCATAAACAACATCAATTCAAAATATGTACCGGACGGCAGTAAGATTCCCGGGCTTGAGAAGGCTTGTCCGGGAGGAGCCAAGCTTGCAAGGCTGGCCGAGTATTACGGTTTTCCTCTGACCTCCGGCAATTCATTCAGGTATTTCGCATCGGGAGAGCAGGCATTTGACGCTCTGATCGGTGATCTCGAAAGCGCGGAGAGCTTTATCTTCCTCAGCTTTTTTATCGTTGCCGACGGTGCCTTATGGGAACGTATCAGGCCCGTACTTATCGAACGCGCGAAGGCCGGCGTTGAAGTCAGGATGATGTACGATGACTTCGGCTCGATATTAAGGACCGACAAGCAGTTCTGGCAGACGATGGACTCGGCAGGGATCAGGACCGCTTCTTTTAACAGGATCACAAGGTACCTGAGCAAGCTTTATCTCAATTACCGCAATCACCAGAAGATAGTCGTTGTTGACGGTAAGGTCGGATATACAGGCGGATTTAATCTCGCCGATGAATATATCAACGCGATCCGGCGTTTCGGACACTGGAAGGACGGCGGTATAAGAATAGAAGGTCCTGCGGTTACTGGACTTACCTCGACCTTCCTCGGCATGTGGGATATGACGGTTGAAGCAGCGGAGGAGGACATTTCGCGCTACACTTATGAGGGGAACATCCGGGGCGGAGAAGCACTTTCGAATACTCCCGGTGATACATCCTTCTGTCAGATCATTTCCGACGGGCCCGAGAACAACCCCGACAACCCGATACTTGACATTATCACGGGACTTTTTTACGAAGCCCGCGGTTATCTGTATATTACGACTCCCTATCTTGTGATAGAGGAGAGGCTTTCGGACGCACTTCTTCAGGCGGCGCGTTCGGGTGTCGATGTACGCATCATCACGCCGGGTATACCCGATAAGAAGATGGTATACCAGCTGACCAAATACAACTACGGAAGGCTCCTTGAAGGAGGAGTCAGGATATTCGAGTACACGCCGGGCTTTATCCACATCAAGAATATCATTACTCCCGACGTGGGGATCATCGGTACGATCAATCTCGACTACCGGAGCCTGTTCCTGCATTACGAGTGCGGTGCGCTCTTATGGGACAGGGAGGCGCTGAGTGAGGCGCGTGCGGACTTTGAGGCCACCCTTAATGAATGCCGCGAGGTTGACCTAAAGGAGTGGAAGAGCAGGCCGCTCATGACCAGGATATTACAATGGATATTAAATCTTTTTGCCAGTGAGGTTTAAACTGTATGGTTAATGTTTGCAAGCATTGTATGAAGCAGTATATAAGCGCCGCCAAGGGCTTTTGCTGCTCAAAATGCAAGAGTATCGATCACATGCGCTTTGAGCAGATCAAGGCCTATCTTTCAAAATATCCCAACAGCAACGCGCTTCAGGTCTCGGAAGCGCTGGATATCAAGGCATATACTATTCTGCGCTATGTTGAGGAAGGGACTCTTACCTTCGGAAAAGGAGAGTTTGAACAGTTATGATCTCGTATATACGCGGAGAAGTGCTCTTCAGAAACGAATCGTCGGTCGTTATCGATGTGAACGGCCTGGGGTACGAGGTTTTCGTGCCCTACAATGTCATGTGCGCTCTTGAGCGGGCGACAGGAGTGATCGAGCTTTATACCTATATGCAGGTCAAAGAAGACGGAATGGCTCTGTTCGGGTTTGCCTCGAAGCAGGATCTTTCAACCTTCAAGCTTCTGATCACGGTCAACGGTATAGGACCCAAGGGAGCCATGGGCATCATGTCCTATATGACAACTCAGGATCTGATCCTGGCAGTCCTTTCGGACGATGTCAAGGCAATAGCAAAAGCCCCCGGCATAGGCTCCAAGACAGCAGGCAAGCTGATCCTTGAGCTGAAGGATAAGTTCAAGCTTGAAGATACTCTTTCAGGTGCTGGCTTTGATGCTGTTGCGCTTAAGGGCTCCGCTGCAGCGGCGGCATCTGCCGGAGCAGCCGGTACGGAAGAGGCTTCCTCAGCTCGGGATTCGCAGATGCGCAACGAGGCTGTGCAGGCTCTTGTGGCACTCGGCTATTCTTCCTCGGAAGCGCTCAAGGCCGTAAGGAGCGTTCCGGACGAGGACGGAATGACGGTTGAAACACTTCTTAAGAAGAGCCTGAAATATCTGTAGTCCATGATGATCGCTATCACATAAATGCTTGAATGGCAGGGAACGTAATGGGTAAAAGAATGATTACCACCGAATTCACGGTGGAGGACAGTTCAATAGAAGGAACCTTAAGACCGCAGCTTCTTGACGATTATATCGGGCAGAAGAAGGCGAAGGAGAACCTGAAGGTTTATATAGAGGCGGCCAAGAACAGGGGCGAATCACTCGACCATGTTCTTCTTTTCGGACCTCCCGGCCTCGGAAAAACAACCCTCGCGGGCATCATCGCGAACGAGATGGGCGTCAACATCAAGACGACTGCGGGTCCTGCGATCGAGAAGGCGGGAGATATGGCGGCCATCCTCAATAATCTGCAGGAGGGCGATATCCTTTTTATCGACGAGATACACAGGCTTAACCGTCAGGTCGAGGAGCTTCTGTATCCGGCGATGGAGGATTTCTGCATAGATATCGTTATCGGACGCGGAGCTGCCGCGAAGTCTATCAGGCTCGATCTTCCGCATTTTACGCTGGTTGGAGCGACGACCCGCGCAGGAATGCTAACGGCTCCTTTGCGGGACCGTTTCGGCGTGATCCACAGGCTTGAGTTTTACACGGTCGACGAACTCGAATGCATCATCAACCGTTCGGCAAAGGTGCTTGGCGTGGAGATAGATGCCGAGGGAGCCGGGGAGCTCGCGAGACGATCAAGGGGAACTCCCAGACTTGCGAACAGGCTCCTGAAGCGAATGAGGGACTTTGCCCAGATCAAATACGACGGAAGGATAACCCTCGAAGTCGCGAATTACGCACTTGATCTTATGGAGGTCGACAGGCTCGGACTTGATAATATCGACCGCGCCATCCTTCATACGATGATAGATAAGTTTGACGGCGGCCCGGTGGGCATCGAGGCTGTGGCGACCACGATAGGAGAG
>CAJOQS010000329.1 GCA_905236925.1 uncultured Lachnospiraceae bacterium
GTGATGAACGGAAGGTTGATATTTGTGGTTGCTGCGGAAGAAAGCTCCTTCTTTGCCTTTTCAGCCGCTTCCTTCAGTCTCTGCAGAGCCATCTTGTCCGTGGAAAGATCCACGCCTTCCTTGCTCTTGAAGTCATCTATCATATACTGGGTGATGACATTGTCGATATCATCACCGCCGAGGTGTGTATCGCCGTTTGTAGCCAGCACCTCGATGACGCCGTCTCCGATCTCGATGATCGAAACATCGAATGTACCGCCGCCGAGGTCGTATACCATGATCTTCTGCTCTTTTTCATTGTCGAGACCGTAGGCCAGAGCCGCTGCCGTAGGCTCGTTGATGATACGCTTCACATCGAGTCCCGCGATCTTGCCGGCATCCTTTGTAGCCTGCCTCTGCGCATCGTTGAAATATGCGGGTACCGTGATGACGGCCTCCGTCACCTTCTCGCCGATGTAGCTTTCGGCGTCTGCCTTCAGCTTCTGAAGGATCATAGCGGAGATCTCCTGAGGAGAATACTTTTTGTCGTCAATGCTTACCTTGAAATCGGAACCCATATGACGCTTGATCGAAGAAATGGTCTTGTCCGAGTTTGTAACTGCCTGACGCTTTGCCGCGTCACCGATCAGACGCTCGCCGTTCTTGGCAAATGCAACTACTGAAGGTGTGGTTCTTGCTCCCTCGGTGTTTGTGATAACTGTAGGCTTTCCGCCTTCCATAACTGCTACGCATGAATTAGTTGTTCCTAAATCGATACCAATAATCTTACTCATGATCTATACCTCCTGAATTATCGTTTGTTTTTATAATCAACGCGAAATGCGCGCCTGTCACATACTAGTTGGCTACCTTTACCATTGAATGTCTTACTACGGAATCACGGTACATATAGCCCTTCTGAAGCTCCTCGCTTACGGTGTTCTCGCCGAATTCCTCATTCTCCTCATGCATGACCGCATTGTGAAGATTGGGGTCGAACTCCTTTCCGACCGCATCGATAGGCTTGACGCCGATCTCCTCAAGTGAGGAAAGGAACTGCTTGTATATCCTGTCCATTCCCTCGACGAAAGCATCGCTTCTGCTTTCCTCGGGAACGGAAGCAAGTCCGCGCTCGAAATTGTCGATGGTGGGAAGTATCTTTTCGACAACCGACTTTGCTCCGACCTCAAACATCTGGGACTTTTCCTTTTCGGTCCTCTTCCTGAAATTGTCGAATTCCGCCATGGACCTTAACAGTCTGTCGTTAAGCTCCTCGACCTTGGCCGTAAGCTCCTCGATCTTCTGGTTCTTCTTGTCCTTCTTGTCCTTTTTAAAGATTGAAGCCTTCTTCTTATCCTCGGATGCCTCCGCCTCTTCTTCGGAAGCTGTTTCAGGTGCTTGAGCCTGATCTGCTGCTTCCTCTCCGGATTCGGCTTCGCTTTGCGCTTCGGCCTCCCCGGCTTCCTCGGCTGCCTTGCGGATGGCCTCCTTGATCAGCTCTTCTT
This sequence comes from uncultured Lachnospiraceae bacterium, assembly GCA_905236925.1. Lineage (GTDB taxonomy): Bacteria > Bacillota > Clostridia > Lachnospirales > Lachnospiraceae > RUG11977. The sequence continues at coordinate 1,485 of CAJOQS010000329.1, forward strand.
TGACGTCTGTCATTACTGTTTCCTCTCGTTGTTCTTATTAAATATTGAATCAAGATCGCTCATAAGATTCTTCAGGGTGGCTACCACTTTTTCGTAGTCCATCCTCTTCGGTCCTATGATGCCGACCTTGCCATAAACGCCTTCATCCATACGGTAGGTTGCGGTCACTACCGAGCAGTCCTTCATGGAATCGATCGGAGTTTCTCCGCCGATATATACCTGAATGCTGTTTCTGTCGCTGCTGTCATCGCCGCCGCTTTCAAGCTTCTCGTCCATAAGTTCGGTAAGCTGCTGCTTGTCCTCGAGTGTATACAGAAGCTCTCTGGCAGTTGATGTATCGGTAAGCTCGGGGTACTTGAAAAGATTCGTGGCTCCGCTGGTGTAAACCTGTATCTGCCCTTCTTCCTCCATCGAGCTTGCAACAGCGTCAAGAATGTCCCCGACCAGAGTCGTATGCTCGCCGGCCTGCTCCTTCATCTTCTGGACAACGCCTATGTTGATCTCCTCAAGGTCGAGACCGACCAGGAATGTGTTCAGTATGAGGTTGAGCTTTAAGACAACATCGGTGGTAACGCTTTCACTCACAGGAATGATCTTGTTCTTCGGGATATTGCCTTCAAGAAGGATGACCGCGAGAATATGATCCGGATCGACCTCGGTAAGCTGTATGAACTTAACCTTGCGGCTCCTGTACTTGGGAGTCGAGATCATCGTTGCGTAGTTGGTGTTCACCGCCAGGAGCTTAACAACCTGCTGAAGAAGACTTTCGATCCTGTCCGACTTCTCGGCCAGCTGGTCTCGCATGGTGTTGACTTCCTCGACCTTCTCCTCCATCATGGTGTCCACATACAGTCTGTAGCCCTTATCCGTCGGAATACGTCCCGCAGATGTATGAGGCTGGACAAGATAACCGAGCTCCTCAAGATCGGCCATCTCATTCCGGATCGTGGCAGAGCTGAGCGAAAGATCCGTAAACTTGGAAATCGTCCTCGATCCTACGGGTTCTCCCGTTTCGAGGTAGTTCCTGATGATAGCCTGTAATATTTTAAGTTTACGATCATCAAGCTGTTCCATCGGCCGCTCCCTTCTCTTTTGTTAGCACTCATACCTGCCGAGTGCTAATACCCTATAACAATATACATCTGCACTTTTTCATTGTCAACAATCAAATTATAAAAATAAAGTAAAAAAACCGCCTTCCGGTTCTGCCGGAAAACGGTTGTGCTGTCAGGGAAGAAAATCCGCCATTATCGTGTTGCTGACGTCTATGCCTTCGTCGGTAAGACTTATCCTGCCCTCCGATTCGCGCATCAGTCCCATTGCCTTGTACTTATCAATAA
>CAJOQS010000330.1 GCA_905236925.1 uncultured Lachnospiraceae bacterium
ACAGGCCGTTAAGGTTCTTACCGAGGCAGAAGCTTACAACGGACCTTCACTCATCATCGGTTACGCTCCTTGCGAACTCCACGGAGTTAAGGGCGGCATGAACCACTGCCAGGATGAGATGAAGAAGGCTGTAGCAGCAGGCTACTGGAATCTGTTCTCGTTCAATCCCGCTCTTAAGGCTGAGGGCAAGAATCCCTTCACCCTTACCTCGAAGGACGGCGACGGAACATATCAGGCATTCCTTAACAACGAGACACGTTACACCTCACTTAAGGTTAAGTTCCCTGAGAGAGCAGAGCGTCTCTTCAGTGAGTCGGAGAAGGCTGCAAAGGCCCGCTACGATCACCTGATGAAGCTTGTTGAGCTCTACAAATAAGGTTCATAGCCATAATTGATGAATAAAAGAAAACCCCGATGGACCGGTTCCATCGGGGTTTTTGTATCAGATGTTACTGTTTACAGCACTATGTTATCATCAAACTCTGTGTTGAAACGCTGCGCAAGGTATTTTCCTATGCTTTTTGCAGCTTCAAGATGTCCGGCATAGCCCGGATGATTGCGGGAGCCGACGGTCAGTGCGTCAGTATCGGGCATGTGCATATAGGCAACATTTGTATCGCCGCTGTCGGACTTATACCGGTCAATGGATCTCATGATGACGGGCTTCATTCTGTCACCAAGCATTCCGTATACCCACAGTATATGGGATGTTGGGTTCTTGCTCCTGAGGAGCTTCAGGAAATCAACGATCGCCGAGCTCAGGGCGTTCAGGTCCTCTTCAACGGGATTTCCGTCTGCATCCGAGCGGTTCTTGCAGAAGCCGTAGCCCGGGACCTCCATTCCGGGGTTGTTGAAGGAAGAATCGTCGTTGGTCCCGAGATTTACAATGATCGCGTCGGGAACCCACGAAGAGAAGTCATATTCGCGCTGGGCGCCCAGTTCTTCATTAAACGGACCTTTTGCCATGCCGCATATACGGTCGTAGAATGAAGGGATGTTGTGGCTGCGGTCATTGTTATATGCCGAATATACGCCCCATCCGCCCTGAGATATAGCCCGGCAGTCTGCATCGAGCATCCTTTCAAGAAGAGTGACGTAGTTCCTGCTGGCGCTCATATACATGGCGAGCCATTCCATATCCTTGCGTGAGCCGTAGGTCCCTTCGCCGGAAGTGATGGAGTCGCCGATCAGCTCCAGCTTCAGTTTTTTATCTTCTACAGGGAGAAATTCCCCGTCGGTCTTAAGAGCTTTTACCAGCAGATGCATTTCCGGGTTGTCATTCATCGCCTGAAGATCCCTGTAAAAGCGGACATTCTTGACAATGCCGGGGATCATGCTCCTGAAAAGACACAGGCTGTTGTGACCGGGATAGAGCATCTGACGGGCAATAAGTGCATGATTTATCTCAACGGCGACCCATATCTCATGAAATTCATAGGCGCATTCAAGCTCGATCCAGAGCTCCGAGCCGGTGCAGTTCACCTCGATGCCGGAATGATTCCAGAAGAGGGGGAGGGGAGACGAACCGTTAACGGTGCGTCCGTGTATCTTAAGGTTGGGTACTTCCTGAATATCATATGTTCTGAGCATTTGGAGCCTCCTTTGCAACGATACTGATAAAAAAATACTATACCCCGGAACTATTTTCAAGATGACACTTCCGCGAAATTGTAATAGAATGAAATGAAATCATAATGAGGACGGATCGAAAATGAATCTAATGGTTGCGGAAAAACTGTCAAAAAGCTACGGACCGAACGAATTGTTTCGGGATGTCAATATAGGCATAAACGAGGGCGATAAATGCGGCCTGATCGGTATCAACGGAACCGGCAAGTCCACACTCCTGAGGATACTGGCGGGTGTCGAGGAACCGGATACGGGCAGTATTACGGTGAGAAACGGGCTCAGGATCGCATATCTGCCCCAGACCCCTGAATTCGATGAGAACCTTACATTGCTTCAAAACGTTATCAAAGACAAGACACATGCGGATGCCTACAGGAACTTTGAGGGGGAGGCAAGAGCCGATCTGCTGAAGCTTGGAATAGAGGATCCCGATGTAAATCCGGCGCATCTGTCGGGCGGCCAGAGGAAACGTGCGGCCCTTGTGAGGACGCTGCTTACGGATTCTGATATTCTTGTCCTTGACGAGCCTACGAACCATCTCGACGCGGAAATGACGGAATGGCTTGAAGACACGCTGAAGGCCTACAAAGGTGCGTTTATATGTATAACACATGACAGGTATTTCCTTGATGAGGTTACGAATAAGATATTCGAACTGGACAAGGGGCGGCTGTATTCGTATCAGGCAAACTATTCAAAATATATTGAACTTAAGGCTGAACGTGAAGAAAGTGAACTGGCAACTGAGCGAAAGGCAAAGACTCTGTTTAAGCAGGAGCTGGCATGGATGCTGAGGGGAGCCCGTGCACGCACCACGAAGCAGAAAGCGCATATCCAGCGCTTCGAAGCCTTAAGGGATCGCAAGAAACCTGTGGAAACCGAGAATGTAGAGATGTTTTCGGCTTTTTCGCGTATGGGCAGGAAAACTCTTGAGGCGGAGCATCTGCACAAGGCCTACGGAGACAAAACCATAGTTGATGATTTCTCCTATATCTTCCTGCAAAACGAGCGCATCGGTATCGTAGGTCCGAACGGATGCGGAAAGTCGACTCTTGTAAAGATGCTTACGGGTGCTCTTGCACCCGATTCCGGAAAGGTTGATTTCGGGATTACCGTAAAATTCGGTTATTTCGCACAGGAATGCGAGTTTATGGACCCCACGCAGAGAGTCATTGATTATATCAAGGATACTGCGGAAACCATATACACAAAGGAAGGACCCGTTACGGCGTCCCGGATGTGCGAGCGTTTTCTGTTCAATTCGGACAAGCAGTACGCGCCGATAGGGAAGCTTTCAGGAGGCGAGAAGAGAAGGCTGTATCTGCTGAAGGTCCTTATGGACGCGCCAAATATCCTTATCCTTGATGAACCGACGAACGATCTGGACATCATGACATTGACGATTCTTGAGGATTATCTTGCCTCATTTGAAGGCATTATCATAGCCGTTTCACATGACAGGTATTTTCTGGACAAGCTTATCAACCGTCTCTTCGTATTCCGCGGGAACGGTGTAGTCGAACAGGTCGAGGGTAATTACACGGATTTCAGGGAGAAGGAGCTTGAAGCCGGAACAACGGAGAATGATGCCGGAGGAAAGGTAAAGGCTTCAAACGGCGAAAGCACGGGAAGCACGGCCGATTCATGGAAGGCAAACGCTCCGAAGAAGCTTAAAATGACCTATAACGAGCAGAAGGAATTTGAGACTATAGATGACGATATCGCTGCTCTTGAAGACAGGATAAAGGCTCTGGATGACGAGATCGCGGCCAACGCGAGCAGCTACAGCAAGCTGAACGAACTGATGGCCGAAAAGGAGGCCGCTTCGGCGGAACTCGACCGAAAGACCGAGCGCTGGGTATACCTTAACGAACTGGCGGAGAAGATCGAAGCAGAGCGGGGATGATTTCGCGAAGCGTTTTGTTTTATATGTTGACAAGGCGTTATCTTTTTGAGAGAATAACGGTGTGGACAAAAACTTTTGTCACAAGACAATATTATTGTATCCAAAGGGAGGAATTATGAAAAAAGCAATATCGTTATTCTTGGTAGTTTGCCTTGCTTTCGGGATCTGCGGATGCTCGAAAAAAGAGGATGAGAAGGTTGAACTTGTTGTGTTTGCTGCGGCTTCCATGACAGAAACCCTGAACAGTATAGCGGAGCTTTATAAGAAGGCAGCACCAAACGTTACGCTGACTTTTAACTTTGATTCGTCGGGAACCCTTAAGACCCAGATAGCGGAAGGCGCTGACTGCGACATTTTTATCTCGGCAGCTCCTAAGCAGATGAACCAGTTGGATTCTTCGAAGGACGCCGAT
>CAJOQS010000331.1 GCA_905236925.1 uncultured Lachnospiraceae bacterium
CCGTGTAGGTGGTCCCGTTCTCGTCAGGCTCTGCGTTTATCCCGATCTCCTTCATTGAGATAAGTCTGTAGCCCGTCCCTTCCATGATCTCGGCGGCCTCTTTGACCTTATTCTTATTTCCGGTCGCAAAGATCAGGGTTTTCTCATGCTCCATATCTTTTTTCTCCTATCACAATGCGGGGACGTAAACCGCCCCCGCATCACAGCTTATCTTCAATTGATCACTTTGCGGCTTCAAGAACACCCTTGGCAAGTCCTGCGATTCCCTGGATCTCCGAGGGGATGATGATCTTGGTGGCCTGTCCGTCGGCTGCCTTGCTGAACGCTTCAAGCGACTTGATCTGAACGATCTGCTCCGCGTTCAGGCCGGTATCCATCAGATACTTGATGCCGACCGCATCGGCTTCCTTGTGAAGTCTGATCGACTCCGCATGACCTTCCGCTTCCTTGATCAGCTCGATCTTCTGAGCCTCGGCACGAAGAACAGCGGATTCCTTTTCACCTTCCGCACGAAGGATGGCTGCCTTCTTCTCACCTTCAGCGATAAGGATCTGCTCACGTCTCTCACGCTCAGCCTTCATCTGCTTCTCCATGGATTCACGGATGGCATCCGGAGGCATGATGTTCTTAACTTCCACGCGGCCAACCTTAACGCCCCAGGGATCTGTTGCAACATCAAGGATCGACTGCATCTTGGTATTGATGATCTCACGCGAGGTAAGTGTCTCATCCAGTTCAAGCTCACCGATGATGTTACGGAGAGTTGTAGCAGTAAGGTTGTTCAGCGCGAGGATGGGATCCTCAACACCGTAAGCATACAGCTTCGGATCGAAGATACGGTAGAATACTACGGTATCGATCTTCATTGTAACATTATCCTTGGTGATAACGGGCTGAGGAGGGAAATCAGCGATCTGCTCCTTCATTGAACATCTTTTGATCATCTTGTCGATGATGGGCATCTTGATATGGATGCCTGCCGCCCATGTCGTGTGGTACTTACCCAGACGCTCGATAACATAAGTCGTGGTCTGAGGAACGATCCGCACATTTGCCAATATGATCCAGATGATCAGAATCCCCAAAATAATCCAAATAACAGTAGTAGGTCCCATACATAAGCTCCTTTCAAGCTCCCCAAAATGGTATTATTTACCGGAGCGTTGGGAGTTTTCCGCTCCTGTTAATCATATAGTAGCATATCTTATCGAAAAAAACACGTCAAAAAAAGCGAAATAACACTCGATAATCCGCTATATGCTCCTGCCCCTGTAGGTGATCTTGTCATCCCTCCGGTCAGTCACAACGTTGCTCTCCACTTTCCCGATCGATATGTAATTATCGAGCACAGCCTTTATATCCGTGCCTTCTGCTGCCTTCTCTACCGGAGCTGCGGTTATCGCATACCTGACCGAACCGTCGTTAAAAGAAGCGGGCTGCTCTGTGTAGATATTCGTATAGAAATCGTCCTGTGCAATGATCCGGTCCCATAGTATCCCGCGGTAATCAGCCAGAGTACAGCCCGGGAAGTTCAGATTCCATATTTCATTAAGTCCGATCGGCTTTGCCAGAACCTGCTTCGTAACATCAAGAAGGTATTCGTCAACAACATCGAAAATCCCGCGGTAATCCGTTGAGAACGCGATCGCGGGAACACCTGCGATTATGGCCTCCATTGCGGCTCCTACGGTTCCGGAATAGGCTATGTCGTAGCCTGTATTGTAGCCGTTGTTTATGCCCGAAAAAACAATATCGGGCTTTTCCCTCATAATGACATCAAGTCCGGCACGAACGCAGTCCGCGGGCGTTCCGCTGACCGTATATGCCTCCACACCCTCAACAGGAAAATCATTGACCTTCCTGATATCGATATAAGTCAGGATAGTCAGCTTCTGCGACATGGCGCTGCACTGTGAGTCCGGCGCTATGACCGTGACCTCGCCCAGTTCCTTTGCCATCGCGGCAAGCCTAATGATCCCGGCTGCAGTGATGCCGTCATCATTTGTAACAAGTATCCTCATTGCCTGTCCCCTTCGCTAAGATGATTCAGCTTCCGGCTGCCGCTCCTGACCGCTCTGACCTTTATCAGCTGGGCCGCTATAGAAACGGCTATCTCCGCCGGTGTTTCCGAACATATCTCAATTCCTATAGG
>CAJOQS010000332.1 GCA_905236925.1 uncultured Lachnospiraceae bacterium
AGCAGACCTTAAGTATAAACAGGAGCTGGTCGATGCGCTCGAAGAAGAAAGAAAGCTGTTCAACGAGCAGTCGCGCCTCATAAACAGCGTCGTTGACGAGATCCGTGCGCCTCTTTCCGCGATCATAGGAATGGCGCTGCTTGCGAAGAACAATCCGGGATCGGCCAAGGAAAGTGCCGACCGTTTCGGCATGATAGAAGAGGAGGCCGTCAGGGTCAACAGGTCACTGAAGGCGCTCCGTTCGGGAACAGATGAGCAGGATCTTCCGGAGTTTGAGTTCAAGGATCTTCCGATCAATACGATCAGCTACGGAAAGCATCATGAGTACGAACCTGCGGTAAAGGCCGAAAGCTACGACGACATCGACATGCCGGTGGATTTCTTCTACAGTGAGGGTCAGTTCGCAGACGGCAAGACGGACTATGATCTTGCGGGAAAGCGCATTCTGCTCGCCGAGGGCAACAAGCTCACCGGCGAAGTCATAAGGAGCGGACTTGCGGTTACGGGCGCCCGGGTTGATTCCGTCCCGAACGGAAAAGCGGCGGTCATCGAGTTTGTTTCGCGTCCCGTAGGCACCTATGATCTTGTGCTGGCGGATCTGGACCTTGACGAACTGGACGGTTTCTCAGTTGTGAAGTGCATCCGCATCTCCGGCAAGGAGGACGGTGAGAGTATCCCGGTTTATGCGTTATGTGCCGATACTTCGGTCGAAGAAATAAAAAAGGCATGCAAATACGGGTTTAACGCCGCATTTGCGATGCCTGTGGATATTGAAGGTATGTGCGCAAAAATGGAAAGGGATTTTTCATGATCCGAACAGGATCCGTACCAGTGTTGCGAGGCTGTCCGGGTGCGGTGAGTTGACTACCGCAACAAGATAATAATGTGTGTTTACTTCGAAACCGTCAAGGCGTGCGAGCGCATCGGTGATATCGATCGCGTAGCAGGCCGAATCATCGGCGATACCTTTCGCTTCGGTTCCGATATCTTTGAGGGTGAGGTTCTCGCCCTCTTTTTTATTTGTCGGGAGATAGACAAGCTCGGAACGTATGCCGGACAGGAGCTCTGCGGGGAGCACAGTGTAAAGATCAGCGTAAATATCGGACATTCCGTAATTCAGGAGCTCGTTCTGAGGAAGGATCATGCAGTCGATCTCGCCGGCTGCAATATAAGTCATGATCCTGGTCCTTGAGGCGTAGCCTTCCGTCGATACATAGTAATCCGTATCAAACAGGACGGTCTGCCGCTCGCCGGTTATCAGTTCACTGTTCAGCTTTTCTTTTATAAGATCCGATGCTTCTTCTGTAAAGGGATTGTCGAGAACCGCAATATGGTAGAGCACCTCGTCCTTGGGTTTGAAGATCGAAACAAGGAAGATGACGAGACATGCGATACCGGTGGCCAGTCCGATAAGCTTGGGAAGGATATAGTCCTTGAAATACTGATGCTTTTCTTCGCCTTCAAGCGAACGGTAGCGTTCTATCAGACCGCGGTTGTCGCGCTTGGCATATATTGCGGCATCTTCTTCAAGTGTTGTTTTATCTTTTTCGTTCAGTTCGCGCATTTTTATCTCCGAGTTAGATGTATTTATGATACAGATTATACCATACACACTTATTATTTTATACCATACCGAACGTAAAGAGAATCTCTGATTGGATAAGTAAAGATGAAGAAATATGAACTATAGACATTATGTAAAATATACTTGACAAAATGCTATAAGACTGTTATAGTGTCTTTCAGGCAGGGTGATCCGTAAATAAACGGATCCGCTATATAAAGAACGGAGGAATCAAAAATGTCAGGAAAGACCAAAAAGGTACTTACAGCATCACTTATAGCACTTATCGCTTTTACCGTTATAATCGCGCTTGCGCCGAAACACGGATATGGTATCAGCATGAATACCGCCGTTGAAGTCAGGGACGGAAAAGCATTTCCGGAGAATGCCACACATACCTTTTATGTTAAAGCGTCCGGGAAATACTCTGTCAGGGCTGACTGGTCGAACAATGAACAGCCCGGTTTTGTAACCGGATTTACTCTCACCGACGAAAACGGAAATACCGTATACAGCATATCCGGAGGGCTGTTATCATTCGATACCGAGCCCATGAAGCTGAAGGCCGGCAAGTATTTATGCCGCCTGGATTATCTTTGCGATGAAGAAGCATACAATGCGTTCCAGAGAACCAATGGTCTTCCGGAAGGTATGGAGGACACAAGCTGGTTTAAGGACGGAGAATGGTTTTTCGGGTGCAATATAAAACTCTATGAGGCCGACAGGACAAAGGACGCAGTCATGATATGCTGCGGCGTGATCATCGCCCTTATGCTCGCGTTTACGATAATAACTCTCGTAACAGATGACAAGTCGGATGCGTCGAAATACGATGAACGTCAGGTAGCCATGCAGGGAAAGGCATATAAACGCGGGTTCTTTTCCATTGTTCTGATAAACACAGGGCTTATGGTCTTCTCAAGCCTTCTTGGGTCATTTGCCCAGACGGGAGTGTACCTGATGCTTGGCATTGTGCTCGGCACCTGTGTTACTGTCACGACTCAAATCATGAACGACGCATATTTCAGGCTTGATCAGAATAAGAAAGTCTTCTATATCCTTTTCGGGGTTTTGGCAGTTATAAATGCGGCTCTGGGCATACGGAACATTTTGAAAGGGAATGCTGTGGTTGACGGTATGGTGTCGTTTGCCGGCACGGCAAATCTGTTCATCGGACTTATGACCGTCTATGTTTTTGCAGCCCTTCTTGTAAAGAAAATAAGGGACGGTAAGGAGGCCTGCGATGAAGAACCTTAAATTGAAAGCCGCAAGAGCTCTTCTTGATATGTCCCAGCAGGACCTTGCGGACAAGGTCGGGGTCTCCAGACAGACCATAAACGCCATAGAAAAAGGCGATTACAATCCGACGATCAACCTGTGTATCGCGATCTGCAAGGCTCTGAACAAAACGCTTGACGATCTGTTCTGGGAGTGACTGCGCCGTTATCGGACCCCGGTAAAAAAATGTTGACAGTCGGGGCGTAAATGCGTATGATAATATAACGCGTGGACGAGAGTCCACGGAAATGCTGGGATAGCTCAGTCGGTAGAGCGATTGATTCGTAATCAATAGGTCGTGGGTTCAAGTCCCATTCTCAGCTTAAAAGAAAAAGCCTTGAAACAAGCGTGTTTCAGGGCTTTTTTGTTTTGGAAGTGGGCTTGACTATAGGAAATGCGAGTAATGGAAATCGCCGGATTAAGAATTGATTATGTCTATTCCAAGCTTTTCCGCAAGTTTCAATGAGGGCAGATTGTCTGCGGCAATACGGGCTTCGAAACGCCCGAAGCCGCATTCCTTCCCGTATTCAAGCGCGGCAAGGCAGGCCTCGTAGGCGTAACCTTTTCCACGGTATTCGGGGAGAAGGGCATAGCTGAGTTCACCTACCTGTGAAGCCGAGCCGTTTACAAGACCTACAATACCTATAAGAGTCCCGGACCGTCGGACGCATTCGGATGCGCTCCCGAGGCCCGGGGCTTTTAAGTATATGCCCCAGTTTCCGTAGCCGTAAAAACCGTACTGATATTTTATGTATGAAAGATGAAAGTCCCGGAATTCTTCGGAGGTGAGGCCGGCGGGATCGGTATCCCAGCGTCCGCCGCTTCGTATATACATATTGCGGCACAGCTCCGCTTCATCTGCGGTAAACTCCCGGATCACAAGCCGGTCCGTCACATCTATAAGGCCCTCGGGCCATAATCCATTATTATCCATAGCGCTAAGATTATAATACCTTTTCGTCCTTTCCGATACCCGGAAGAAAAAATAAAACAGGAAAGAATAAATTATTAAAAAAGTGTAAAAACGATTTTAAGATGCGGAAAATCCTGTGTTTATGCGGATTTGCACGATTTTACATTCGAAACCGGAACACAGAGTTTTTTTGGTGAAAAGAAACAAATTTGTAATTTTTTACGTTAACACGCTAAAATCATTGTGCATATTGTATAATTAAGATGGAAAACAATTCAAAAATTTATATATAATTATTATAAAAACGTTTTTATATGGTTGCAAAGCAATAAGGTACATGCTAGTATTTGGGCATGCAAGGGAAAAACGTTTTCCTACGATCCATTTGGATCACATTTAAAAACTCAGGAGGATTTTTATGAAAACAGTAAAGAGAGGGTTAGGACTGCTTCTTTCAATCGTAATGCTCGCAGGTCTTCTTGCAGGCTGCTCGAAGAATGAAGGCAACACTGAAACACCTACTTCTGCACCCGTATCGTCGGGAAGCAATCAGACTTCCGACAACACTGGCAACAATTCCGCAGACGTAACCGTAAACGAGACTCCGGTATACGAGACTCTTGACAAGAACGTAGAAGGCGATATCTCGATCATGGTATGGTCGGGTGACAGCGTTTACTACGAGGATCTCGGTCATAAGGATATCGCGGTCGAGGATCTTACATCACAGAATGTGGCTGCCGTTTACGCGCTGGCCAAGGCATTCAACGCCAAGTATCCCAATGTTAAGATCAATCTTTGGGCCAAGGCTGATGATCCCAACGGAAACGACACTTCCTGGTATCAGGAAATGGAAAACTTCAAGGCTGAGCACGGCAAGTATCCTGACATATACGCTTCGACGGATCTTGTAGGTGATGTTTCCAAGGGCCTTGTTGCCGACCTCTCGGTATTCAGCGACGATCCCGTTTACCAGAGCTTCAACAAGTCTATCATGAGCATCATGAACTACTACGGCTTCCAGGCAGGTCTTCCCCAGTTTATTCAGCCCTGGGCTATCTGGGTTAACAAGGATCTTGCGGAGCAGAACAACATCGACGTTCCCGAGCCCAACTGGAATATCGACGAGTACACCGAGTTCATTTCTTCTGCTGACGGCGTGAACTTCTGGGGCGAGGTTGAGCTTCCCAGAATGATAATCGACACCGGCTGTGATGACATCGTTAAGTCGATGGCAAACTACAGCGGAACCGGTGACAGAGTAAACCTTACTTCCGCACAGGTTGACAAGCTTTTAAGCTATGTTCCCACTTGGGCTAAGTACACTATCTGGCAGCAGAACAGTCTTGGCAATGTTCCTACCGAGATCATGGATGACGGCTGGTGGTGGGGCTACCGTTTCTTCTGCCGCAACTATGCGCTTGCGTATGAAGGCGATCCCTGGATGATGAACGCTGCAGCGGCTCCCGGAGCTGAGGTCAACGTTGTTGAGTCATCCGACTGGGATATCTATCCCCGTCCTTCAACCGATTATGTCGGAAATAACGTAGGTATCGTTGTTGACCCCATGGCTATCCACAACTACGCAATGGATGACAACAATCCCGAGTGGAGTGATGCCGAGAAGGCACAGCTCAAGCTCGCTTACACCTTTGGCTCATTCTGGTGCGGTTCTACAGAGTCCTTCCAGGCAAGAGCTGATCAGAAGTACAACGATAACGGAACCATCAAGAGCTGCCTTAACGATTCTTTCCCGCTCGTAACCGGAGCTGATTTCGACAAGCAGATGGAGATCTGGTACTCTGTTGATGTTCATGAGCGTTACAAGGATGCAAAGCTTATGCCCGGCTTCCAGTATGTTCTCCAGCTTTGGGAGGAAGGACAGCTCTGGGATGTATCCGATAAGTGCTATCCTTACTATGTGACCGAAGACGGTGCACAGAAGACCTGCCTCTATGAGTGGCTCAACTTCTACTCGGCAGATGTTGCAGGTGTTGATGTTACCGAGGCTAACTGGCTTGACAACGTTAAGGCACGTCTGAGCGACTGGAACGAGACTATCAACGCTAGATTCGTTCAGGCTGACGAGACCTTAAGAGATGGCCTTAAGAAGTACTACGGATTAACCGACGCTGATTTCAAATAATGATTTGAACTGCAGGTTTCAGATGAATAGGGACTGTTTGCCAAAAGCAGTCCCTATCATTTCCGAAGAAAGAAAAACGTTTCGACAGGAACAGGTGGCGTTATGAAAAAACGTATCATTGCAGCAGTTATCATATGCGCGGCAGTCATAGCATGCATGGTTTTCCTCTTTACAAGGAACAATGCCGAATATGTTGAAAAACCGGACGAGACAAAGGTGGCGTCCGCTGTTTCGCTGCTTATGAACGCTCTCGGTGAGGAAGCGATGTACTGCGACTGGCTGGATTCCCTCGGCACAGAGCCTGCCAATATGTACGGCAGCGGAAGTGCGGCGGCGTTTCCCTCATCACCGGATGCTCAGGACGGAATAACTGTTATTGACTACGGACAGAGCGCGACCTACCGGATCAATGTCGAAAAGTCGGGACTCTACTCGGTGAAGCTTGAGTATGTTCCCACAGGCAGCACGATGTCCGACTTTGCTGTAAGCATGTCGGTCAACGGAAAAACCGATTACCATGAGATGAGGATCATCGCTCTTCCCCAGATATGGAGTGATGAGACCAAGAATTACCTTACCGACAGCTACGGCGACCAGATGGCACCCAAGCAGGTAAGAAACGATGAACTCAAAGAACGTTTTCTTTACAGCAGCACATATATATCGGATGAGCCTCTTATGTTCAGGCTCGAGGCCGGAGAAAACGAGATAACCCTTACAAACATTGCCGCAAACGGACTCGGACTGGGCCGGATGACGGCACAGCGCCCCGCTGACGAACCGGCAGGCTACGCCGAATATGCGGCAGCCCACGCGGGAAAACAGCAGGCTGCTTCACTTATAACGATCAACGCGATCGACTATTTCAAAAAGAATTCCACTCAGGCAATCTACATGACGGAGGACGATCCGGCAGCCTCTCCGTACGATGTCCGCTACAAGAAGCTGAACACCGTAAAGTTTACCGAAGCCGGAACCGAGCTTTACTACGAGCTCAACGCGGAGCAGGACGGCCTTTACGCCTTAAGCTTCCACTATACGAACGAAAAAGAAGAATATGATGCTTTCGAGAGCATTTACATAGACGGGGAGATCCCCTTCAGAGAGCTGAAAAGCTATGCATTTGCACCTACGGGAACTGCCTGGACCAACACGACACTTTCGGATGCGGAGGGCAATCCGTATCTGATATATCTGACCGCGGGCAGGCATGAGATCTGCATCAAGGAGGAGCAGGAGAATGTTTACCGCGCATGGAGGTACGCGAGACTGATCTCCGAGCACGTTGCCCAGTTCTCGCTTGAGATCGGCAGGATAATCGGTGCAGACAAGGATAAATACCGCACCTGGAGAATGACAAAGTACATTCCCGAGATCCCGGATTACCTTGATGCATATGTTACTCTGATCGACTATATCCGCTATCTCTCACAGGACAATGCGACCTACGGGATCAACAGCGCGCTTCTTTCGGATATGGACAAGGCCCTGATCTTTATCAGACAGATGGCCAAATACCCCGATGAGATAGCGCTTTACACGGAAAAACTCACCGGCAGGGACAATTCGGTGCTTGTAGCGATGAGTAATTTCACATCGGAGATACTTAACTGCAAATTCACGCTCGATATGATCTATGCCGGCGGCTCGGAGACTGAACTTCCTCCTGCGACCGCAGGGGCCGGAAAGAAGCTTGCAAACGGCGCAAAAAAGCTATTCCTGAGTTTTGCCGAGAACAAGTACAGCACCGGAACCAAAGACAGCGAGACCGTTACGGTATGGGTCAACAGGGCGGTAACACATGTTGACCTGCTCCAGAAGATGATCGATACCGACTTCACGGAAAAGACCGGAATAAAGGTCAAGGTAAGCATCATGCCCGATGCGAACAAGCTCACGCTTTCGGCGGCGGCGGACGAAACGCCGGATGTCGCGCTCGGCCTTTCATCGTATATGCCGTTTGACCTGGCCTGCCGTGATGCCCTGTACGATCTGAGTCAGTTCGATGATTTCTGGGATGTCGCGGACAGGTTCGTACCCGGCGCGTTTGTGCCGTATGTCTTCAACGAGGGTGTATATGCGATCCCTGAAACGCTGAATTTCTATGCGCTGGTATACAGGACCGATATCTACAACAGCCTCGGCCTTACCCCTCCGGACACATGGCAGGATGTGGTGGATCAGCTTCCCGAGCTTCAGCGCTACGGAATGAACTTCTACCATAACATTTCGGCGGGTGTCGGATACAAATGGTTCTATCAGACGGTTCCGCTGATCTACCAGAACAACGGACAGTTATATACGGAGGACGGTCTTGCGACCGCGATCGACAGGCCCGAGGCCGTAGCCGGAGTGCAGGCTCTCGGAAATCTGTTCCTTGCGTATTCGCTTGATAAGCAGGTGAATTCGTTCTTCAACTCCTTCAGATACTCGATCCTTCCGGTAGGAATCATCGATTCGAGCGATTACATTCTTCTGAAGAACGGAGCACCCGAGCTTGAAGGACAGTGGGCGCTTTCGGCCTATCCCGGCACCGGGCAGGAGGACGGAAGCATAAGCCGCTGGTATGTCGCGAACGGAACCGGTGGCATCATTTTCAAGGATACGGAGCATGCCGAGGAAGCATGGAGTTTCCTGAAATGGTGGACGGATACCGAGACTCAGGTCAATTACACATTTACGCTCCGCTCGACCTACGGAAAGGAATTCTTCTGGCTTTCGTCAAATGTTGACGCGCTGAGGGAGGCCCCGATCGATCAGGCGGACAAGGATGTGATCATGGATTCCATTCAGTGGCTGAGAGATGTTCCGAGGTCTATGGGACAGTATCTTGTAGAGAGATCGCTCTCGGATATATGGAACAAGATGATAAGCGAAGGAACCTCCGCCCAGGTTGCGATCGACGAGCAGACGATCGCGATCAACAGAGAGATCAAAAAGAAGATGCAGGAGCTCGGCTATATGGACGAGAACGGCGAACTGCTCGGAACTTACGTGATACATGATGTCGACTGGATAGAGGAACAGATCGAAAAGGCACGGTCGGCACGAGAGGATAAAAAACATGAGACAGCTTCTAAGGACCGGAAGTAAAAATGCAATTACGCGTAAACGGCGCGAGGGACGGCAGGCGGCCATGCTCCTGCTTCCGTACGGGCTTCTGTTTTCGCTGTTCATCCTTGTGCCCGTAACGATCGCGATGGCTTTGAGCTTTACGTACTTTGACGTGATCAACAAGCCCACGTTCACGGGTCTGATGAATTACATCTACCTGTTTACCCAGGATACCGTGTTCATGAAGAAGGTACTTCCCAACACCTTCCTGTATGCTCTGATAGTAGGACCCGGCGGATACGCGATCTCGTTCCTTCTGGCATGGATGCTCTCGCAGATACAGGCGATCCCGAGGACGATCATCTCGCTTGCAATATACACGCCTTCAATGGTCGGACAGGTATTCATCGGAGTCGTATGGAAGAGCATTTTCTCCGGAGATCAGAGAGGTATCGTGAACAACATACTTCTTGAACTGAACATCATTGACACGCCGATCCAGTTCCTTCTCACAAAGGACTACTTCATGCAGATCATGATCCTGATATCGCTGTGGTCGGCAATGGGAATCGGCTTCCTCGCGATGATATCGGGTATCCTGAACATCAACGAGGAGCTGTATGAGGCGGCCTATGTTGACGGAATGAAGAACCGCTTCCAGGAGATCATCTACATCACGATCCCCTCGATGAAGCCCCAGATGCTGTTCGGCGCGGTCATGGCGATCGTAAACGCGTTCAACATGGGATGGATCGGAGTAACGCTTTCGGGAGCGAACCCGACGCCGGAATATGCGGGACAGCTGATAACGAACCACATAGATGATTACGGTTTTATCAGATACGAGATGGGATATGCGGCCGCTGTATCGGTGATGCTGCTGATCATCGTATATCTCTTCAATATCGTTGCACATAAATTCTTTGACTCCAAGGATGAGTAAAGCCTTCCGCGGAAACAGAAAGGGATCGGAAATGAAAAAAAGACGCAGAAGATCGAAATTCATGGGTGCGAAGATCAATCCCAAATACTTCTCGGCCGGTCAGATCAAGTTCTACCTGATACTGATACCCCTTGCGGTATTTATGATCATTCCTGTCGTTTATGTAATAAATCAGGCGTTTAAGCCCCTCGGAGAGCTGTTCGCGTTCCCACCGACGATCTTCGTAAAGAATCCCACGATGAAGAACTTCAAGGATCTTTTCGAACTGTCGGGAACGACCGGAATACCGA
>CAJOQS010000333.1 GCA_905236925.1 uncultured Lachnospiraceae bacterium
AAGCTCGGCAAATTCAAGGGCGGTGGAATAAAGCCTTCGAGTCTGAACAGGATTGACCTGGTAGAATGAAAGAGGGGAAATACGATACTTCACATCCCCGATGTAGTCGGTGATATAGAGATTGCCGTACAAAAGCCTGCAACGCACTCCCATGATGACATTGGTATTGCGTGTGTTTATGTTCACGGAGACCGATGCCAGACGATATTCATGAACGCAGTCATTTATTCTACTGTTGTAGTCCGAAACTGCCCTTTCCAATTTGCTTACCAGTAACTCTTCCTTCGGCAGCTTTTCTGCATTGATAACGACGCAGACCATGACCTCACCGGTCTTATATCCGACGCGAGTGAGAACATGACGCACGATACCTGCGCCCGTTTCCTCGTCATACGCGGGAACACCTGTCTCGCAAATATATTCCTTTATCGCCGCCATTATACCGTCTGTAACAGGATGCTGTAGCAGACAGCTGTCCGTATCGATTATCCTGTGCGAATGCCCGGCGTAGAAACCGCTTACGACTTTTCTGTCCGCTCCCGGTCCCACCGGAAACTGTCCTTTGTTCCTGTAGTGATAGGGATCGTCCATGCCGATTATCGGATAGAATAAGACCTTCCCAGACTTAATCCGGTCACTGTCGATCCCGCCGATCCTCTGAAGATCATCAGCGACCTTCTTCTGCTTATATTCAAGCTGTGCGGCATAGTCAATATGCTGGAGCTGACAGCCCCCGCACCTGCCCGCAAGGGAACATTCCGGTTCACACCTGTTAGGTGAAGGTTCCAGTATTCTGACAATGCGCGCGAACCCATAGTTTTTATTGACCTTCGTCGCCCCGGCGATTATTCTGTCTCCGGTAATTGCGCCCTTAACGAAAAAGGCCATACCGCCGTATCGGCCTATGCCCTCTCCGTCATTTCCCATATCTGTAATTTCAAGTTCAAATTCGTCGTTCTTTTTTATTTCCATATCATCCCATTCCGTAATAACCGCAGCTGTGACAGAATCCGCTCTGCAACCAAATTGCAAGTAAGCTTGCCTTTGGTTGCCGTACGGATTTGGCTGCGGATATCACGTTCTTCTCACATTGCTCTCAAAGTTTCTCTGGAATCCGAGCCAGTCGGCCTTCTCATCCACTCCCTTGAGCAGTTCTTTCATCGACTCCATCTTGGCATCGAGATTATCCGCAAAATGGAGCGCCATGGCCTCGCTTATAGCAGGGAGCTTCGGTGATCCATATTCAAATTTGCCGTGATGGGCTGCTATACAGTGCTTGAGCTCTGCTGCCATCAGCTTCGGGAAGTCGGGTATACTTCTTATCTTTTCTCCAACCATCTCGATACCTATCACGATGTGTCCGAGCAGATTGCCCTCGTCCGTGTAATCGTTCTCCGGGAAATCGCTGAGTTCGTGTATTTTGCCTATATCATGGCATATAGCGGCTGTAAGGAGCAGGTCACGGTTCAGTATGCTGTACTGCTTTGAAAAAGCGTCACACAGCTTTGTGACCGAAAGCGTATGCTCGAGCAGTCCACCGATAAATCCGTGATGAACGGCTTTTGCTGCGGAGTGAAGCTTAAAAGCCTTTGCAAAGGCAGGATCGTCAACGAAAAAGCTTCTGAAGAGCTGTTGAAGATGCGGTTCCTTTATCTGCGCGCCGATAGCCAGGAGCTCCTTATACATTTCTTCTATATCCCGCTCGGATGAAGGAACATATTCGGTCGGATCAAACTCGCCCTCCGAGGCCTTTCTTATCCGGCTGATGTTCAGCTGGTTCTTGTCCTGGTAGAGCACGACTCTTCCCTCGACCATTATGAAATCACCCGTCTCATAGTGGCCGATCGCGTTTGTTATATCCCATACCTTGCCGTCAACAGTTCCGGTCTTGTCCTGTAACACAAGGCTGTAATAGGTTTTACCTGTTTTTGCCTGAAGACTCTGGGTCTGCTTGCACAGGTAAACTTCCCTGACATTGTCGCCTTCACGCAGTTCATCAATATGTCTCATTGCCTGTCTTATCTCCTATGTTTTACTTTTCAGTGAGAACAACGGTGATCTCCTCAGCCGTTTCGTTCCTCATTCCGCTGTGATATATCTGTACCCTGACCTCGCTCTCGGGGTCGAGACCGAGAAGATATTCATTAAAATCCGTCATACTGCATATTTTGGTATCATCAAGCATAACGATCACATCGCCTTTCTTGACATTTGCCGCAGCTGCCGGAGACGAAGCGATAACCTCATTGACGTAGATGCCGTTTTCAAGGCCCATGGACTCCAGAATATCTGCAGGAACGTTCTCCGCACGTACACCGAAGTAAGGTATCGGGCTTCCGTTAAGGAGTTTAACGAGTATGGTCTTAAGACTGTTGACGTTGACAGCAAAGGAAGTATTCAGGACTCCTTCTTCCGTCGCTGAGATAAATCCCACAAGCTTTCCTTCGAGATCTATGATGATCCCGTCCGAGCCATCCACCGCGAGCATATCGGTCGTAAACCTCTCCTCAACGCCGTCAACGTAGTATTTCAAAATGCCGGTATGAGATACAAAGCAGAATTCCACCGCACCGTAATAACCGTTCGGGCGGCCCACCGCTATTACCGGCTCTCCTTCATAAACACCATCCGCATCCCCGATCGTAATGTACTTGCAGGTCGCGGCCGTTGATGCACTGATCTGCGAGAGCTCGACTCCGAGCACAGCAAGACCCGTGTCGGGATCCGCTG
>CAJOQS010000334.1 GCA_905236925.1 uncultured Lachnospiraceae bacterium
AAGCTCGCGGAAAAAGGCATCTCCAATCAGGTGATGAACCTTCAGGGCTGGTTCAATGAAGGCTATTATCATGATGCCGCGGATGACATACGTGTTGTCGGCAAGCTCGGCGGAAAGTCCGGTCTTGAGGAGCTGAACGATACTGTTGCTTCCTTGGGCGGCAGGATGTATGCAGATGTTGCCTTCCAGAAGGTCACATTCGCTGACAGCGGCTTCAACTACAATGCCGAATCGTCGCGTTATTACGGCGGCGGTTATGTTGCGGCATTCGGACAGAACGATCCTACGACTCTCAGAAACACGGCTTCTCTCGGATACAGTGAGACCAGATACGATATGCTCTCGCCGAGATTCCTGCCCAGATATGTTGAGAAGTTCGTTAACAAGATAGGTAAGTACGACATCACAGGCATTTCGCTGCGCGATCTCGGAAATACCGTACAGTCCGATAAGAAGAGGACCAATGTGATCGACCGCGAGCAGTCTCTTAGCGTTGTTCTCGGACAGCTTGATCTGCTTGAGGGAACCGGAAGGTCACTTATGATCGACCAGGCCAACGAGTACGCGTTCGATTACACTCAGGACATTCTTAACGTGCCTACCGATTCGAACGAGTTCTTTATCTGCGACGAGAGCATTCCTCTCTACCAGATGATCATCCACGGCTGCATCGATTATTCATCCAAGCTGCTGAACTATACGAACAGCTATGATGAAAGAAAGAATCTGCTCGAACTGATCGAGACGGGAACCTCGCCTCATTACCATTTCACATGGGATGAGTCAAGCAAGATGAAGGAGACCGGTCTCAACCGCTTCTACGCTACGACATTCGATGTTTACGCGCAGGAGGCCGCCGACAGCTACAGCTACGTCAACGGAGCGCTGAAGAATGTCGAGGGTGCCCAGATGATCAGCCACAGGGCGGAGGGTGATACAAGAGCCGTTACCTACAGCAACGGCGTGACGATCTACATCAATTACGGTTCCGAAGCCGCAGTGATCGACGGTGTGACCGTAGACGCGGAATCCTACAGGATAAACTAGAGGAGGGGATGATATGAAAAAGAAAAAAAGAAGATTATCCCTTCAGAGCCGAAGAATGATAATGGGTTATCTGTTCATTCTTCCCTGGGTTGCGGGTTTTGCGATATTCTATGTGCGTTCGATCGTGATGACCGGACAGTTCAGCTTCTCGGTCCTCTCGTTTGATAACGTAAACAATACCTACAAGCTTGACTATGTAGGACTCCAGAATTACATTTACGCGTTCAGGGAGCACGGCTCGTTCAAGCAGATACTTACAACGTCCGTGGCGAACATGCTCATCGACGTTCCTCTCATAACGTTCTTCAGTTTGTTCATGGCTATACTCCTGAACAAGAAGTTTCCGGGAAGAGCCTTCTTCAGGGCGATATTCTTCCTGCCCGTAATACTTAATTCGGGCGCAATTTCGGCCATGATGGACCTCGCGGAGACGATGATGAACGGCGGTATCTCCGCAACGGCGGAGGAAGTAAGCTCGGGTGCCTCAACAAACATTGCATTCAGCATGGATTATCTTGTGGGCATGTTCATGAACCTGGGTATTCCGGCTTCCATACTGGACTATATTTCATCGGCGGTTGGACGAATCAATGATATCATCACCGCGTCGGGCGTGCAGATAATCATCTTCATCGCCGCGCTCCAGTCGATACCTTCGTCCATGTACGAGGTTGCGAAGATAGAGGGTGCAACGACCTACGAAACGTTCTGGAAGGTTACGTTCCCGATGGTTATGCCCCATATCATCACCAATGTTGTTTATACGATCGTTGACAGCTTTACAAACAGCGAAGTTGTCGATCTCGCATACAAAACGGCACTTACGGATTTCCAATACGGCCTGAGTTCGGTATTCAGTATCGTCAGCTCAGTCGTGACCTGCGCGATCCTCGCGATCATAGTCGCGGTGATCCAGAAGCGTACGTTCTACTATAACTGAGAGAGGAGGTCATTATTATGGATGCCAATGCAAAACAGAGCATTGCGGTCAGGATCAGGAAGACCGTTAATGACCCCCTGAAGATGAGGATAGTGGGCACGGAACTGAAAAACATGCTCATGAAGATCTTCAAATATGTTATACTGATAGGCGTAAGCTACGTGATCCTGGCACCGGTCATCGGAATGATCGTCAACTCCATCAAGTCGGACGCCGATGCGTTCAACCCCATGGTTTTCGTTCTTCCGCACAACCCTACGACCGAGAAGTACCAGCTCGCGATACTGCTTCTCGATTACTGGAAGACAGCATTAAAGACACTTGTTTACACCCTTACCATCACACTTATGCAGCTCCTTGTCTGCTCGATGGTGGGATACGGCTTCGCGAGGTTTGAATTCCCTCTCAAAAAGCTGTTCTTCGGATGTGTGATCGCTACGATCGTTATTCCCTCGCATACGATCATGCTTCCTCTTTATCTGACATTCAAGAGCTTCGATCCTTTCCACATCGGATTCAAGCTTACCGGTACACCCGGACTTATGGGTACGGTTATACCGATGTACGTTATGACTTTCCTTGGCTGCGGATTGCGCTCGGGACTGTTCATTTACATCTTCAACCAGTTCTTCAGAGGTCTCCCCAAGGAGATAGAAGAGGCTGCGTTTGTTGATGGAGCCGGCATGTTCTACACATACAGCCGCATTATGCTGGTGAATGCGATGCCGGCGGTCATTACTGTCACGGTTTTCTCCATCGTCTGGCAGTTTAATGACGTATTCTATGCGAAGTTATTTCTGATTCCGGATAAAACGGCTATCAGTAAGAGAATAGCAAGCTTGCAGGGTATCATAGCGAATGAGGACCAGATCCTGTCACTGACGATCCAGGAACTCTACCGCGATGCCGGTGCCATACTTGTTATCGCTCCTGTAGTCATCATTTATCTGTGTCTCCAGAAATACTTTATAGAGGGCGTTGAGCGAAGCGGTATAGTAGGATGACCGTCCGCAGACGAACTCGACCATTTAATCTTTTAAGGAGGATGAAAAAAATTGGGTAAGCACAAAATCTTAGCTCTGGTTATGGCTCTTGTACTCATTATAGGCCTGACCGCATGTAAGTCCGGTGACAACACCGAGGTTACACCCACCGCTACTGTGGCTCCTACGGCAGCTCCTACTGCTGAGCCTACACCCGAACCCACAGCAGCACCTACACCCGTTCCCGTACTTGAGGGGGGAGACGCCAGCATTGATTTCGAGGATGGCAATTGCGATTTCGCAGTCATCACTCTTCCTACGATCAATTCTGACAACAGCACACTGTCAGTAGAGGACTTTGCAGGATCAAAGGCTCTCGTGGCAGTCAACACATTCAGCAAGAAGGAAGCATATGTAGGTATCGACCTTTCTGCGCTTCTTGGTGATCAGATCGCTAACGTAGCTACCATCAAGTTTGATGTCGGAGCTTGCGGCGGCGAGAAGTTCCAGCCTATTTCCGGTGTTCTTTACACATATACCGGAGAGGGCGCTGCTACAAAGTCTGATCTTGGTGCCTGGTCCGTTTATATCGAGTCCAAGAATCCCAAGACCGTTACCTTCGAGGTAACCGAGCCCTTCGCAGCAGGACAGGATAACTACATCATCATCGGTAAGAACGATGACGTTGCCGGCAACCAGAGCTTCGCCATCGACAATATCAAGTTCCTTGACGCAGCCGGCAACCTTCTTACCGCCGACACAACCGTTAAGGTTTCCGATTCATCTCCCCTTGTTTCGGGCGGAGAAGCTCCCTTCGTATATGGCCTCAACTGCAAGCTGAACGGCGAGTATCAGGGCGACTGGACAACAGGCGCAGCTATTCCCGCAGCATTCTTTGAGAACGTACAGGGTCCCGTTAACGTTGTTCTTGACGTACTTGTTCTTAATCCTTCCGATTGGGCAGGCTTCTTCTGCACCGATAAGGATTGGGCTAAGCCTACAGC